>NZ_JBMOWO010000006.1:0-825 GCF_049310525.1 Pseudomonas sp. GZD-222 | reverse complement strand
TTTTCCCCCCCTTTCTCCCCCCCCCTACCCCCCCCTCCCCACCCCCCCCCCCCCCCGCTCCCACACGCCGTTGGCGTTTGCAGAGAATACGCAATGCCGCTGTCCAATGTTCAGGTCCTCTTCGAGGATGACGCCATCCTGGTGATCAACAAGCCGACCCTGCTGTTGTCGGTGCCCGGCCGGGCCGACGACAACAAGGATTGCCTGATTACCCGCCTGCAGGAAAACGGCTATCCCGATGCCCTGATCGTCCATCGCCTGGACTGGGAAACCTCAGGGATCATCCTCCTGGCCCGCGATGCCGACAGTCACCGCGAGCTGTCCCGGCAGTTCCATGACCGCGAAACCGAGAAGGCCTACACCGCCCTGTGCTGGGGCCAGCCGGAACTCGACAGCGGCAGCATCGACTTGCCCCTGCGCTACGATCCGCCCACCAAGCCGCGCCATGTGGTCGACCATGAGCAGGGCAAGCATGCCCTGACCTTTTGGCGCATCGTGGAACGCTGTGGCGATCATTGCCGGGTGGAACTGACGCCGATTACCGGGCGCTCGCACCAGTTGCGCGTGCACATGCTGTCGATCGGCCATCCACTGCTCGGTGACCGTCTGTATGCCTACCCTGAAGCCCTCGCCGCTCATGAACGCTTGTGCCTGCATGCGAGCATGCTCAGCTTTACTCACCCGGTAACCGGTGAGCGGCTGCGCTTTGAGTGTCCGGCGCCGTTCTGATCGAACCTATCGCGGGGCAAGCCCGCTCCCAGCGGGATTAAGAGAGCTCTGTTGGAGCAGGCTTGCCCCGCGATAGGAACACAAACAACCCCCCGA
>NZ_JBMOWO010000005.1:0-1495 GCF_049310525.1 Pseudomonas sp. GZD-222 | reverse complement strand
TGGTTGGACGTCCCGCCCCTTAGCGGGGTGAGGGTTTTTCTTGGGGAAGCGGGCTTGCCCCGCGATAGGCACGCCACAAATCCCCCGCCAAGTACGTTAAACTCGCGCCACTGCTGTCTGGAGTGACCTATGCGCGATGCACTGAATCAAGGCCTGATCGACTTTCTCAAGGCCTCCCCCACGCCGTTCCACGCCACCGCTGCCCTGGCCCAACGCCTGGAAGCCGCCGGTTACCAGCGCCTGGACGAGCGCGACAGCTGGGCCACAGTGGCCGGCGGTCGCTACTACCTGACCCGCAACGACTCCTCGATCATCGCCTTCAAGCTCGGCCGTCATTCGCCGCTGCTCGACGGCATCCGCCTGGTCGGCGCGCATACCGACAGCCCGTGCCTGCGGGTCAAACCGCAACCGGAACTGCAGCGCCAGGGCTTCTGGCAGCTGGGTGTGGAAGTCTACGGCGGCGCCCTGCTCGCCCCTTGGTTCGACCGCGACCTGTCGCTGGCCGGGCGGGTCACCTTCCGCCGTGATGGCAAGGTCGAAAGCCAGCTGATCGACTTCAAGCTGCCGATCGCCGTCATCCCCAACCTGGCGATCCATCTCAACCGTACCGCCAACGAAGGCTGGGCGATCAACCCGCAGACCGAACTGCCACCGATCCTGGCCCAGGTTGCCGGTGACGAACGTGTCGATTTCCGCGCCCTGCTCACCGACCAGCTGGCCCGTGAGCATGGCCTGAACGCCGATGTGGTGCTGGACTACGAGCTGAGCTTCTACGACACCCAAAGCGCCGCCTTGATCGGCTTGCACGGGGAGTTCATCGCCGGCGCGCGCCTGGACAACCTGCTGTCCTGCTACGCCGGCCTGCAGGCCTTGCTCAACGCCGACAGCGAAGAAACCTGTGTATTGGTGTGCAACGACCATGAAGAAGTCGGCTCGTGCTCGGCTTGCGGTGCCGATGGCCCGATGCTCGAACAGACCCTGCGCCGCCTGATGCCCGAGGGTGACGACTTCGTCCGGGTGATTCAGCGCTCGCTGCTGGTCTCGGCGGACAACGCCCATGGCGTGCACCCCAACTATGCCGACAAGCATGATGGCAACCACGGTCCCAAGCTCAATGCCGGCCCGGTGATCAAGGTCAACAACAACCAGCGCTACGCCACCAACAGCGAGACGGCCGGGTTCTTCCGCCACCTGTGCATGGCCGAAGAAGTGCCGGTGCAGAGCTTTGTGGTGCGCAGCGACATGGGTTGCGGCTCGACCATCGGCCCGATCACCGCCAGCCACCTGGGTGTGCGTACCGTGGACATCGGCCTGCCGACTTTTGCCATGCACTCGATTCGTGAGCTGTGTGGCAGCGAAGACCTGGCGCACCTGGTCAAGGTGCTGACGGCGTTCTATCGCAGTCGCGATCTGCCCTGAAAAACATCGCGGGGCAAGCCCGCTCCCACCGGATAGGGTGGGAGCCCTTTGGGAGCGGGGTTTCCCCACGAGGAGC
>NZ_JBMOWO010000004.1:0-17604 GCF_049310525.1 Pseudomonas sp. GZD-222 | reverse complement strand
AAAGCCCCCCCCAAGTGGGGGTTGGGAGGTCTTGGGGGGAGCGGTTTTCCCCCGCGATGAGCCCCTCCACTGACCTCAATCACACTCCCCCTGCGCCATACCCGCTATCCTTGCAGCATAAATTCGAACTCAAGGACCTTGCCGCATGTCAGCTTTTCAATCCCTGTTCCTTCCGGTCATCGCTGGCCTGATCCTGCTGACCGTTGGTTTCAACATGCGCGACCGCAATATCGGCGTGTTCATGATGTGGATCGGTACCCTCGGCATGATTGGCATCATGTGCTGGAAGATCCTCGAGAAACTCAACTGACAAATACACTACACTCGGGCGATTGATCGTTTTAAGGTTGATTGTCCGGTGTCTGCTTTTTTCCGCGTTGTAACCTTGTTCCTGGCGTTGTTGATCCTGGCTCCGGCCCACGCCGCTGGCCTGCCGAGCCTGCTGGGTGGCAGCAAAGCCCAGCCTGAGGCCACCGAACCCCTGGCCCAGTCGCTGGACGAAGTCATCAAGAACCTGGAAAACGACCAGCAACGCAGCAAGCTGCTGGCCGACCTGAAAAAGCTGCGCGACAGCACCAAGCAGGCACAACCGGCGGCCGAGCAAGGCGTGCTGGGCCTGATCGGTACCACCTTCGCGGAACTGGAAAAGCAGTTCAGTGGCGACGCCAGCCCGCTCACGCGCTGGACCCGCGAACTTGAACTGGCACAGATCGAATTCGACGCCCGCCTGGTGCCGCTACAGGAGTGGCCGCCGATCCTCTTCGGTTTTGCCACCATCATTGCCCTCTGGAGCCTGCTGGCCTATGCCCTGAACTGGGTCAGTCATCAGGTGCGCCTGCGCTTCGGCCTCACCGAAGAACTGCCGCAACACCCCCGCACCTGGGACCTGGTGCGCTTTGCCCTGCGCAAGCTCGGGCCGTGGCTGGTCGCACTGCTCATCACCGTGTACCTGAGCTTCGTCCTGCCGTCCTCACTGGGCAAGTCGATGGCCATGGTGCTGGCCTACGCCCTGGTGGTGGGTACTTGCTTCTCGGCGATCTGCGTCATTGCCTTTTCCCTGCTCGATGGCCCGCACCGCCATCGCGCCCTGCATATCCTCCGCCACCAGGCGTTTCGGCCGCTTTGGCTGATTGGCAGTTTCGCCGCCTTTGGCGAGGCAATGAATGACCCGCGCATGGCCGGCGCGCTGGGCGATCACCTGGCCCATACCCTGGCAACCCTGGCCAACATCCTCGCGGCACTCTCCACCGGGCTGTTCATCCTGCGCTTCCGCCGCCCCATCGCCCACCTGATCCGCAACCAGCCGCTGTCCCGGCGCCTGACCCGGCGGGCGCTGAGCGACACCATCGACATCCTCGGGACCTTCTGGTACCTGCCGGCCCTGGTGCTGGTGGCGATCTCGCTGTTTGCCACCTTCATCTCGGCCGGCGATACCAGCACCGCCCTGCGTCAATCGCTGATGTGCACCGTGCTGGTGATCTTGTGTATGGTCATCAATGGCCTGGTGCGCCGCCATAGCCTCAAGCCGCAACGCGCCAACCGCCGCCAGGCGGTGTATGGCGAACGCCTGCGCAACTTCGGCTACACCCTGGTACACATGGTTATCTGGCTGGTATTCATCGAGCTGGGACTGCGCGTCTGGGGCTTCTCTCTGGTCGGCTTTGCCGAAGGAGAAGGCCATGAAGTGGCGGTGCGCCTGCTCGGCCTGAGCGGCACCCTGATTGCCGCCTGGCTGGTGTGGATTCTCGCCGACACTGCGGTACACCATGCCTTGACCCGCTCGCGCAAAGGCCTGGCCAATACCCGTGCGCAAACGATGATGCCGCTGATCCGCAACGTGCTGTTCGTGGCGATTTTCATCATTGCGGTGATCGTTGCCCTGGCCAACATGGGCATGAACGTCACCCCGCTGCTGGCCGGTGCCGGCGTGATCGGCCTGGCCATCGGCTTTGGCGCGCAGTCGCTGGTGGCCGACCTGATCACCGGTTTGTTCATCATCATCGAAGACTCCCTGGCCATTGACGACTATGTCGATGTCGGCGGCCACCTGGGCACGGTCGAAGGCCTGACTATCCGCACCGTGCGCCTGCGCGATATCGACGGTATCGTCCACACCATCCCGTTCAGTGAAATCAAAAGCATCAAGAACTACTCCCGCGAGTTCGGCTACGCGATCTTCCGCGTGGCGATCCCGCACAGCATGAACATCGACCAGGCCATCAGCCTGATTCGCGATGTCGGCCAGAAGATGCGCAACGACCCGCTGATGCGCCGCAACATCTGGTCGCCCCTGGAGCTGCAAGGGGTGGAGAGCTTCGAATCGGGCTCGGCAATCCTGCGGGCACGCTTCAAAACCGCGCCGATCAAGCAATGGGAAGTGTCGCGGGCCTTCAACCTGGCGCTCAAGCGTCAGCTCGATGAAGCGGGCCTGGACCTGGCCACACCACGCCTGAGCGTGCAGGTGATCACCACCGACGCCAGCACGCCGTTCAGCGAAACCAGCCCCAAGACCTAACCGGCCTCGGCCTTGATGCGGATTGCATCGTGGCGCCAGTACTCCAGGTCACAGTCGATCAGCCTGCCCATCTGGTCGCTGTTGACTCGGGTGATGTGCAGGCCGGGGCTGCCGGCCGACACCTTGAGTGCGGTGGCTGCCGCCACCGGCAAGGCCGTCGGCAGAATCTCGAAACGCACCCTGCCGTATTCGATGCTGTAATGACGGGCATAGAGCTCGGTCAACGACTGGCTCAGGTCATGTTCGAGAATGCCCGGGAAGTACTCGGGGTTCAGGTAGTGCTCGGCGTACAGCACCGCACGGCCATCAATCCGGCGTAAACGACAGATCTGGATAACGCTCGACAACGGCTTCAGTTGCAACCGCGCGCACACTGTCGCCGCAGCTGGCAACAAGCGCGCCGACAGCAGCTCGGTGCGCGCTTCACGCCCCTGCTCGCGAACCATGGCGTGAAAGTGGCTGCGCTGGATCAAATCGTAGGTCAGTCGCTGCGACGCGACAAACCAGCCACGCCGTTCTTCGCGGTAAATCAGCCCGCGTGCTTCCAGTTGCACCAATGCCTCGCGCAGAGTGATTCGCGTGGTATCGAACACCTCGCTGAGCTTGCGTTCGGCCGGCAGCTTGCAGCCGGGCGCGAGAAGGCCATGCTCAATCTGCTCCTGCAGGGCATGACAGATGGCTGTTACTGCTCGCGGCGGCAGTGGCTGCATCGAAGGTTACCTATCTGGACTAGTCCAGCACCGGCAGCGCGCACAACGGGCGCCTTCAGGGCTATGAGAATAGTGCAAGCCTAGGCAACCGAGATGAATGTCAGATGACAGCCAGCGTGGTCTACGCTTGATTTTCAGGGGGCACAGACCCTGACGGGGGCGGCACTGGACATCAAATTGTCATGCAACAGGCCTACCTTGGCTCGGGTATTGCTGACCTAGACCAACCGAATCGCAACAACGTCCAACAACACCATTCGCGTTTTGCACGGCACCCACCAAGGAGCTTCGGATGAAACAGCTTTTTCTGGCATCACTGCTCGGCTCGACCATCGCCCTGTGCACGTCGGCCATGGCCGCCGACACTGACCTCAAGGCCCTCGAAGACGCCGCTCGCAAGGAAGGCGCAGTCAACAGCGTGGGCATGCCCGATGCCTGGGCCAACTGGAAAGGCACCTGGGAAGACCTGGCGAAGAAATACGGCCTCAAGCACATGGACACCGACATGAGCTCGGCCCAGGAAGTGGCCAAGTTCGATGCCGAAAAAGACAACGCCAGCGCCGACATCGGCGACGTCGGTGCCGCCTTTGGCCCGATTGCAGTCGCCAAGGGCGTGACCCAGCCGTACAAACCCAGCACCTGGGAGCAAATTCCAACCTGGGCTAAGGATAAAGACGGCCATTGGGCGCTGGCCTATACCGGCACCATCGCCTTCATCATCAACAAGCAGTTGGTGAAAGAAGCAGATATCCCGAAAACCTGGCATGACCTGGAAAAGGGCAAGTACAAAGTCGCCATCGGTGACGTCAGTACTGCGGCCCAAGCTGCCAACGGCGTGCTGGCCGCCGCCATCGCCTATAAGGGTGACGAGAAGAACATCGAGCCGGGCCTGCAGCTGTTCACCAAGCTGGCCCAGCAAAAGCGCCTGTCGCTGGCCAACCCGACCATCCAGACCCTGGAAAAGGGTGAGATCGAAGTCGGCGTGGTCTGGGACTTCAACGGCCTGAGCTACCGTCAGCAGATCGACCCGACCCGTTTCGAAGTACTGATCCCGTCTGACGGTTCGGTGATTTCCGGCTACACCACGATAATCAACAAGTACGCCAAGAACCCCAACGCCGCCAAGCTGACTCGTGAATACATCTTCAGTGATGCCGGGCAGATCAACCTGGCTGAAGGTCACGCCCGGCCGATCCGCGCCGAGCACCTGACATTGCCGGCTGAAGTACAGGCCAAACTTCTGCCCAATGAGCAGTACAAGGCGGTGCAACCGATCAAGGATGCCGCTGCCTGGGAAGCAACTTCCAAGGCACTGCCGCAGAAGTGGCAAGAGCAAGTGATCATCGAGATGGAGTGATCCCTGATCGGGTGTAGGAGCGGATTTACCGGGACGCCGGACCGCCCGCGATGGGGCGCGCAGCGGCCCTGAAAATGGGCCTGCTGCGCAGTCCACCGCGGATAAATCCGCTCCTACACGCGATAAATTCCGGAGCAATCATGAAAAACAACGTCATCCTGGTCCTGCTCGATGGTCTCAACCATCAGGTCGCGCACCATGCCATGGGCCACCTGCACGCCTATGTCGAAGCCGACCGCGCCGCCTTGTACCGCCTGGAATGTGAACTGCCGGCGCTGTCGCGCCCGCTATACGAATGCATCCTTACCGGCGTGCCGCCCATCGACAGCGGTATCGTGCACAACAATGTCACCCGCCTGTCCAACCAGCGCAGCATCTTCCATTACGCCCGCGAAGCCGGCCTGGGCACTGCGGCAGCGGCCTATCACTGGGTCAGCGAGCTGTACAACCGCTCGCCCTTCGACCCGCTGCGCGACCGTCACACCCATGTGCCCAAACTACCGATCCAGCACGGGCTGTTCTACTACGCCGACCACTACCCGGATTCGCACCTGTTTGCCGATGCCGAGTACCTGCGCCGTCGCCATGCACCGAACTTCCTCCTGGTGCACCCGATGAATATCGACGACGCCGGCCATCGTCATGGCCTGGACAGCAGCCAGTACCGCAACAGTGCGCGCAGCGCCGACATTCTCCTGGCCGACTACCTGCACACCTGGTTGCAAGAGGGTTATCAGGTACTGGTCACCGCCGACCATGGCATGAATAACGACCGCTCGCACAACGGCCTGCTGGCCGAAGAACGCGAAGTACCGCTGTTCGTGTTCGGCGATGCGTTCAGCCTCGACCCTGCGGCCAAACCGCTGCAAACCGAATTGTGCGGGACGATCTGCGAGCTGCTCGGTGTGCCCCACGACAAGACGGTGTGCCGGGAGCTGCTCAAGTGAATTCGATCAAACGCAGCAAGTGGCTGGCGTTGTTGTGCCTGCTGCCGTTTGCGCTGTTCTTCATCATTTTCCAGATCGCCCCGCTGGCCTGGGTGGCGATCCACAGCCTGCAGGCTGAAAGTGGTTGGGGCCTGGCCAACTTCAGCAAAGTGTTCGACTCGCGATTCTACCGCCAGGCGATTCAGCACAGCCTGGAGATCAGTTTCTGGTCGAGCCTGTTCGGCATCATCATCGCCGTTCTCGGCAGCTATTCGCTACGCAAGGTCGACTCGCGCCTGCGCGATTTCGTCAACGCCTTCGCCAATATGACCAGCAACTTTGCCGGCGTACCGCTGGCCTTTGCCTTCATCATCCTGCTCGGTTTCAACGGCGCGCTGACCATGCTGCTGAAGCAGGCGGGGATCATCGAAGACTTCAACCTGTATTCGAAAACCGGCCTGATCATTCTCTACACCTACTTCCAGATTCCCTTGGGTGTACTGCTGCTCTACCCGGCGTTCGATGCCCTGCGTGAAGACTGGCGCGAATCGGCTGAACTGCTCGGCGCCAACGCCTGGCAATACTGGCGGCTCATCGGCCTGCCGGTGATGGCACCCGCGCTGTTGGGCACCTTCGTGATCTTGCTGGCCAATGCCCTCGGCGCCTACGCGACGGTCTATGCGCTGACCACAGGTAACTTCAACGTCCTGCCGATCCGTATTGCGGCGCTGGTGGCCGGCGATATTTCCCTGGACCCGAACCTGGCCAGCGCTTTGGCAATGATCCTGGTCGGGCTGATGACCCTGGTGACCGTGGTCCATCAATGGCTGTTGAAGAGGAGCTACCATGTCGCGCGCTGAAACGGGCACGACCCGCCTCTACCATCGCCTGATGGTGTATCTGCTGTTCATCATCCTGTTACTGCCACTGGCAGGCACCCTCCTCTACTCTTTGGCCACCAGCTGGTCGGCGAGCCTGCTGCCCAGCGGCCTGACCTTCAAGTGGTACCTGGCGCTGTGGAGCGATCCACGCTTCCTGGCGGCTTTCGGTCAGTCACTGCTGGTCTGCGTCGGCGCGCTGCTGCTGTCGGTGCTGCTGATCCTGCCGTTGCTGTTCGTCGTCCACTATCACTTCCCGCGCCTCGATGCGCTGATGAACATCCTCATCCTGCTGCCCTTTGCCGTACCGCCGGTGGTGTCTTCGGTGGGCCTGCTGCAGCTGTACGGTTCAGGGCCGATGGCCATGGTCGGTACGCCGTGGATCCTGATCGGCTGCTATTTCACCGTGGCCTTGCCGTTCATGTACCGGGCGATTACCAACAACCTGCAAGCGATCAACCTGCGCGACCTGATGGACGCGGCCCAGCTCCTCGGCGCCAGCACCTTCCAGGCCGCATTCCTGGTGGTGTTGCCGAACCTGCGCAAGGGCCTGCTGGTGGCCTTGCTGCTGTCCTTCTCGTTCCTGTTCGGCGAGTTCGTCTTCGCCAACCTGCTGGTCGGTACCCGCTACGAGACCTTGCAGGTGTACCTGAACAACATGCGCAACAGCAGTGGCCACTTCAACAGTGCCCTGGTGATTTCGTATTTCCTCTTCGTGCTGGTGCTGACCTGGGCAGCCAACCGCCTGAACAAGGACAAGTCCTGATATGTGTTTTGTCAGCGTACAGAATCTGCAGAAAAGCTATGGCGGCAGCCCGGTGTTCAACGACATCAACTGCCAGATCCAGCGCGGCGAATTCGTCACCCTGCTCGGCCCCTCCGGCTGCGGCAAGTCCACCCTGCTGCGCTGCATTGCCGGGCTGACGGCGGTCGACAGCGGCAAGATCCTCCTCGACGGCAACGACCTGGTGCCCCTGAGCCCGCAGAAGCGCGGGATCGGCATGGTGTTCCAGAGCTACGCGCTGTTTCCCAACATGACCGTCGAGCAGAACGTCGCCTTTGGCTTGCGCATGCAAAAGGTCAATGCCGACGACAGCCGCACCCGGGTGCGCGAAGTACTGCAACTGGTAGAGCTGCAGGACCTCGCCAGCCGCTATCCGCACCAGTTGTCCGGTGGCCAGTGCCAGCGTGTGGCCCTGGCCCGCTCGCTGGTCACCCGTCCGCGCCTGCTGCTGCTCGATGAGCCACTGTCGGCGCTGGATGCGCGGATTCGCAAGCACCTGCGCGAACAGATCCGCCAGATCCAGCGGGAACTGGGCCTGACCACCATCTTCGTCACCCATGACCAGGAAGAAGCGCTGACGATGTCAGACCGGATTTTCCTGATGAACCAGGGCCGCATCGTTCAGAGCGGCGATGCCGAAACCCTGTATACCGCGCCGGTGGACGTATTTGCCGCGGGTTTTATCGGCAACTACAACCTGCTCGACGCCGACAGCGCCAGCCGCCTGCTGCAGCGCCCGGTGCACAGCCGCCTGGCGATCCGCCCGGAAGCCATCGCCTTGAGCCTCAGCGGCGAGCTGGAAGGCCAGGTGCGCAGCCACAGCCTGCTGGGCAACGTGATCCGCTACCGGGTCGAGGCCCGCGGGGTAGAATTGTTGGTCGATGTACTCAACCGCTCGTCCGCCGATCTGCATCCGGACGGCCAACGGGTATCCTTGTTGATCGATCCCACCGCCCTCTGCGAAGTCGCCTGAGGGTTGCACAGGAGTTTTTCTGAACATGGCACTAGCGATTTTCGATCTGGATGAAACCCTGATCCACGGCGACTGCGCCTCGTTGTGGAGCGAGCAGATGGTCCGCCTTGGCTGGGTCGATGGTGAATCCTTCCTGCGGCGCGACAAGGAACTGATGGACGCCTACGGCAGGGGCCACCTGGCCATGGAAGACTACATGGCCTTCAGCCTGGAGCCGCTGATTGGACGCACACCGGAAGAGGTCGACCATCTGGTGGGCCCTTGGGTGGAAGACTTCATTGAGCCGATCATCTTCAGCGATGCAACCCGAACCATTGCAGCCCATCGCAAGGCCGGTGACCGGATTCTGGTGATCTCCGCCTCCGGTACCCATCTGGTCGGGCCGATTGCCGAACGCCTGGGCATTGATGAGATTCTCGGGATCGAGCTGGAGGTTGTGAACGGTGTGTACACGGGCAAGACCGTCGGTACCCTGACCTACCGCGAAGGCAAGATCACCCGGTTGCTGGAGTGGCTGGATCAGGAAGAAGAGAACCTCGAAGGCGCGAGTTTCTATTCCGACTCGCGTAACGACCTGCCGCTACTGCTGAAGGTGGATCACCCGCATGTGGTCAATCCGGATCCTGTGTTGCGTGAGCAGGCCGAGAAGGCTGGCTGGCCGATTCATAGCTGGAGCTGATAGGCCTGTAGGAGCGGATTCACCGGGACGCCGGACCGCCGCGATGGACTGCGTAGCGGTCCCGGTTTTTTGGGCCGCTTCGCGCCCCATCGCGGCGGTCCGGCGTCCCGGTGAATCCGCTCCTACAGATGTGACTTAAACCAGACTCTCGTCGATCACCAACACCAACTTGCCCGACACCTGGTTGCTGGCAAGCTCGGCAAACGCTGCCTCGGCATCCTTGATCGGGAATGCCTTGGCCAACTGCGGTTTGAGTCTGCCTTCCGTGAACAATGGCCACACCTGCTGGCCCAGATCACTGAGCAAGTCCACCTTGAACTGATCATCACGAGTGCGCAGCGTCGAACCGAGCACCTGCACACGTTTGAGCAGCAATTGCGCCAAGTCCAGTTCGGCCTTGCGCCCGCCCATCAGGCCGATGATCACCCAGCGGCCGTCACGGGCCAGCAGCTTGAGATTGAGCTCGGCATAGTTAGCGCCGACCGGGTCGAGGATCACGTCGAACGGGCCGAAATCATTCAGGCCATTGAGGTCTTCGCCGCGCACCACGCCGCCGGTGGCGCCGAGGCTTTCGCAGTAGGCCAGGCGCTCGGCCGAGCCGACACTGACCCAACACGGGCTGCCAAAGGCCTTGCACAGCTGGATCGCCGCCGAGCCCACGCCACTGGCGCCGGCATGCAGCAAGACCTTCTCGCCCGGTTTCACCGCTGCCAGCTGGAACACGTTAAGCCAGGCCGTGGCATATACTTCGGGAATCGCCGCTGCCTCCTGCAGGCTCAGGCCTTCCGGGACCGGTAGCACATGACGGGCATCGACCACCACCTCCTCGGCCATACCGCCACCGGACAGCAGCGCACACACCCGATCGCCGACCTGCCAGGAAGAACCGGCACCCACTTCGCTGATCACCCCGGAGCACTCAAGGCCCAGAAACTCGCTGGCCCCCGGCGGTGGCGGATAGAGCCCGGCACGCTGGAGCAGATCGGCACGATTGAGGCCGGCGGCGGCCACGCGAATTCGTACTTGACCGATATCGCAAGTTGGACTTGTCGTCGCAACCCACTCCACATGTCCGTCAACGCCTTGCAATGCCTTCACAGTGCCTCCATAGTTGAGTCATGACTGAGCCCGGATGCTTGTAGCCCCGGGCTTTTTGCATTATGCGTCCGGTTCTGATGGAACCGGCGAATTCAAAGACGGCCTAATATGCGTGATCAATTGTCCCTACGTCGAATCAGCATGAAGCATTTTTTACCAAGCACCACCCTCGCACTGTTGATCGGACTGGGCAGTTTGCCGTTGGCGGGCACTGCATGGGCCGCCAACAGCTGGGATAAACTCCAGCCTGATCGCGATGAAGTGGTCGCCAGCCTCAACGTGGTCGAGCTGCTCAAGCGCCACCACTACAGCAAGCCGCCGCTCAACGATGCACGCTCGGTGATCATCTACGACAGCTACATCAAGCTGCTCGATCCGGCACGCAGCTATTTCCTGGCCAGCGATATCGCCGAGTTCGACAAGTGGAAGACGCAGTTCGATGACTTCCTCAAAAGCGGCAATCTCGATCCCGGCTTCACCATCTACAAGCGCTACCTGGACCGGGTCAAATCGCGTCTGGACTTTGCCCTTGCCGAGCTGAACAAAGGCGTCGACAACTTCGACTTCACCACCAAGGAAACCTTGCTGGTCGATCGCAAGGACGCCCCGTGGGTCAAGAACCAGGCCGAACTCGATGACCTGTGGCGCAAACGCGTCAAAGATGAAGTGCTGCGTCTGAAGATCGCCGGCAAAGAGTCCAAGGCGATCCAGGAGCTGCTGACCAAGCGCTACAAGAACCAGCTCACGCGTCTGGACCAGACCCGCGCCGAAGACATCTTCCAGGCCTACATCAACACCTTTGCGCAGTCCTACGACCCGCATACCAACTACCTGTCGCCGGACAACGCGGAAAACTTCGATATCAACATGAGCCTGTCGCTCGAAGGTATCGGCGCCGTGCTGCAAAGCGACAACGACCAGGTCAAGATCGTGCGCCTGGTGCCTGCCGGCCCTGCCGCCAAGACCAAGCAAGTGGCTCCGGCCGACAAGATCATCGGCGTCGCCCAGGGCGACAAGGAAATGGTCGACGTGATCGGCTGGCGCCTGGACGAAGTGGTCAAGCTGATCCGCGGTCCGAAAGGCTCGGTGGTACGCCTGGAAGTGATCCCGGCGAGCAACGCGCCGAACGACCAGACCAGCAAGATCGTGCCGATCACCCGCGAAGCGGTGAAGCTCGAAGAGCAAGCGGCGAAAAAATCGATACTCAAGCTCAAGCAGGACGGGCGCGACTACAAGCTCGGCATCATCGAGATTCCAGCGTTCTACCTGGACTTCAAGGCCTTCCGTGCCGGCGATCCTGAGTACAAAAGCACCACCCGTGACGTGAAGAAGCTGCTCACCGAACTGCAGAAGGAAAAAGTCGACGGCGTGGTCATAGACCTGCGCAACAACGGCGGCGGTTCCCTGCAGGAAGCCACCGAGCTGACCAGTCTGTTCATCGACAAGGGCCCGACCGTACTGGTGCGCAACGCCGATGGCCGTGTCGACGTGCTCGAAGACGAAAACCCCGGCGCCTTCTACAAAGGCCCGCTAGCCCTGGTAGTCAACCGCCTGTCGGCCTCGGCTTCGGAGATTTTCGCCGGCGCCATGCAGGACTACCACCGTGCACTGATCCTCGGTGGCCAGACCTTCGGCAAGGGCACCGTGCAGACCATTCAGCCGCTCAACCATGGTGAGCTGAAGCTGACCCTGGCCAAGTTCTACCGGGTCTCCGGGCAGAGCACCCAACATCAGGGCGTGTTGCCGGACATCGACTACCCGTCGATCATCGACACCAAGGAAATTGGCGAAAGCGCCCTGCCTGAAGCCATGCCATGGGACACCATCCGCCCGGCGATCCGGCCTGCGGTCGATCCGTTCAAACCGTTCCTGGCGCAGCTCAAGGCCCGTCACGACAGCCGCACTGCCAAAGATCCGGAGTTTGTCTACATCCGCGATCGCCTGGCGCTGACCCAGCAGCTGATGAACGAGAAAACCGTCAGCCTCAACGAAGCTGAACGCCGTGCCCAGCACGCCGATATCGAAAGCAAGCAACTGGCGCTGGAAAACACCCGACGCAAAGCCAAGGGCGAAGAACCGCTCAAGGAATTGAAGAAGGAAGACGAAGACGCGCTGCCAGTCGAGCCGGACGATACCAAACCGGAAGACGACGCCTACCTGTCGGAGTCCGGACGCATCCTGCTCGATTACCTGGGGCTGAATTCGGCGGTGGCAAAAAATAACCCGTGAACGAGTGATGGCAAAATAATGTGACTGTGCCTCCATCGCGTCATCAAACAGTCACGATTCTGTCGTGAAATAAAGGACTGAGCGCCACTGGCCTCAGTCCTTTTTTTTCAAGGTAGTGCCGCCATGACCGTGACCGAACAGCTCAGCGCGTTGAGCACCATTCTTGCTCAAAGCGGCTTGCACAGCCTGTTCCAGCCGATTGTCTGCCTGTCTGAGCGGCGCATTCTCGGTTACGAGGCCTTGAGCCGCGGTCCGTCCAACAGCCCCTTGCACTCGCCGATCAACCTGTTCGCCGTGGCCCGCCAGGCCGGGCGCCTGACCGAGCTGGAAGTGGCCTGCCGTGAGAGCGCGTGCCGACGCTTCAGCCAGCAGCAACTGGACGGCAAGCTGTTTCTCAACGTCTCCCCGGAGTCCTTGCTCGAGCCCCAGTATCAATCCGGGCGCACCCTGAAGATGCTTCACGATCTGGGCTTGTCGCCGAGTCGAGTGGTCATCGAGCTGACCGAACAGACACCCACCGACGATTTCCAGCTGCTGTTCAATGCCCTGCACCACTACCGCGACATGGGGTTTTCCATCGCCCTGGATGACCTGGGCGCCGGTTATTCGAGTCTGCGCTTGTGGTCGGAACTGCGCCCGGACTACGTCAAGATCGACCGTCACTTCATCGACGGCATCCACCTGGATGCGGTCAAACGCGAGTTCGTCGGCTCCATCCTGCAAATCGCCCGCGCTTCGCGTGCCCAGGTGATTGCCGAGGGCATCGAGCTGGCCGAAGAGCTCAAGGTGCTGACCGAGATGGGCGTCGACCTGGTTCAAGGCTACCTGCTCGGCCGGCCTCAAGAGCAGCCATCGCGGGATATCCAGCACATGCTTGGCAGTCCGGTCCGGGAAGTACAGACACTCATTGAGGACAGCGGCAATCTGGCCGCCCTGCTCAACGAGCAGCCGGCAGTCCCTCAAGACACACCCACAGCACAGGTACTGGAGCTGTTCCGCCGCCAGGCCAACCTCAACTCCCTGGCGGTGCTTAATGAACGTCGGCAACCCTGCGGTATTGTCCACCGTCATTCGTTGTCCGACGCCCTGCTCAAGCCCTTTGCCACCGACCTGTTCGCCCGCAAGCCGATCAGCCGGCTGATGAGCGATGACTTTCTCGCCGTGGAGCTGACCCAGTCGTTGCAGCAGGTCAGCCGCCTGCTCACCAGCCGTGCGCGCCAACGTATTGAAGAAGATTTCATCATTATTCATAACGGCCGCTACCTGGGTCTGGGCCGGGTAATCGATGTGCTCAAGCTGATTACCGAACAGAAAATCCAGCAGGCGCGTTACGCCAATCCCCTGACCCTGCTGCCCGGGAACGTTCCCATCCAGCAATGCCTGACCCGCCTGTTGCAGCAGCAACGCGAAGCGGCAATCTGCTACGTGGATATCGACAGCTTCAAGCCCTTCAATGACATCTACGGCTACGCCCGTGGTGACGAGGTGCTGCTGTGTCTGGCGCAGTGCCTGAACGAACGGGTAGACCCCAACCACGACTTTGTCGGCCACATCGGTGGCGACGATTTCATGCTGGTATTGGGTTCGGCTGACTGGGAGCGCAGGTTGCAGTTGTTGCTGGAAGACTTTCAGCGCCAGTGCCGGCGCTTCTACCGTCCCGAGCATGTGCAGGCCGGGTGCTTCATTGCCCCGAACCGCCAAGGGCAGCGCCAGGAGTTCGCCCTGCTGTCGCTATCGATCGGCGTGGTGCAACTGCGCCCGCAAGCCTGCGCCGGCCTCGATGCCGGACAGCTGGCAGAACTGGCGTCGCAGGCCAAGCATCAGGCCAAAGACCTGTCCGGCCACAGCCTGTACTTGATCGATACCGCGTTCGCCAATCAGGCTTCTTCTTTTTCCGGGTAGCTGTACTCGAACACCCTGACCACTTCCGAGGCGTGCCAGGAGGCAGCAGCCATTCCGTCCGAGGGCCCGGAAAAACGTCCCAGGCGCTCCACGCATTCGAAGAAGCCGGTACGTGGCAAACGGCTGGCGCCCTGGCTGATCACCAACGAACTGCGCAGCGGCTGTTCGGCACGGGCATCCAGCGCCGCCAGATGCTCCAGGGCAGCGGTCAAGGTCTGCATGGCAGGGCTTGGCAACTGCAAGCGTTCGAGCAAGGCACGATAGGTCAGCAGGTGGCGTTGGCGTCGAGCCAGGTCAAGCTCTTCGAGCAAGCCATCCCAGTGCTGGCGGCTGATCCGCACACTGCTCACGACGGCTCGCTCCATCCGGCCACACCCAACTCCCAGGCCAGACTGCGGCGAATCGCAGCATCGGGCTGACGTTCGCCACTCTCGATCAGGGCCAGGTACACCGGGCTGATACCCACGCTACGCGCCAGTTGTTCCGGTGCCAGTCCCTTGCCCTCACGCAAACGCGCCAACTCGCTGAAGCTCGGCAAGTTGGCGCTTTCTTTCGGGGTAGCCTGTGTCTGTTCGACCGCAGCTGGCTCGAACTGCCCAGCGGCCTTCAGTAATGCCTGGTATTGCTCCCAGGGTACAACCGCATACTCGGGTTGACCGTCCCGGCTGATGACCTGAATACCCATTACAACCCCCTTGTAGGATTACGAGATGTAATTTGTAGGCATAATCCTTATGCCAATTATATTACCAGCCAGCAAGGGTGTGCAGGGTCCTGATGTAATTAGCCTTTTGGCTGCTCCAGGCGCAGCGCTTCGGGGGTATCGGGCAGGCGTTCGACCACCCGCAGTTTTTCCGGGGCCTGGCGGTTGCGCCAGGCGCTAAAGGCCGCCAGTTCATCGGACACGGCCTTGAGTACCCAGGCGAGTACGGCGATGTCATCGAGCATGCCGACGCCCAGCAACCAGTCGGGAATGGCGTCCAGCGGGCTGACGAAGTACAGCAGCCCGGCCACCACGGTCACCAGCGCCTTGGCGCTGATCGAGCGGTACTCGCCACGCCACCAGGCCAGGCACAGGGCCTGCAGCAAACGCACATCTTCACGCAGTTTGCCCAGCCGCGGGCCTTTGCGCGCCACGGCAAAAATCAGCGCCGGCAGACGGCCACGGCTGAGCAAGCGCTCGGCCAGGGGCAGAAAGCGGGCGAAAGTCCAGGGTGCTTTCATACAGCCTCCAGGGCGTAAACCAGGAAAGGTTATCCACAATTATTGTGGATAACCTTGTGAACAGAGCCACTTTTAGAGCTCAGGGCGCCCGCCCAGCAAGGGCCGGGCTTAAATCGGGCGTTTTTTACACACCTGTTTCAATGACGCAAACGTTTTGCTCATCCTGCACCTTTTCTGCGTCGGGTGCAGCTTTTCAGACCGTGTTACGCCGCTAGCGTTCGTGCCGATTGCAGAAACGACAACGCCCCGTCGAGACGGGGCGTTGGCTGGACCGCGAGCGGATTACTCGGCTGCGGGGTCGGCTGCTTCGGTGTCGGCCTTGGCCTGATCCTTGATACCCAGCAGTTCCAGTTCGAAAACCAGGACCGAGTTGGCCGGGATCATCGGGCTCGGGCTCTGCGCGCCGTAGGCCAGGTCGGACGGGATGAACAGCTTGTACTTCTCGCCAACGTGCATCAGTTGCAGGCCTTCGACCCAACCCGGGATCACACCGCTGACCGGCAGGTCGATCGGGCTACCGCGCTCAACCGAGCTATCGAAGACTTTGCCATCAGTCAGCTTGCCTTCGTAGTGAACGGTGACCACGTCAGTCGGCTTCGGCTGAGCGCCGTCGGCCTTCTTGATCACTTCGTACTGCAGGCCGGAAGCGGTGGTGACAACACCGGCTTTCTTGCCGTTTTCTTCAAGGAACTTCTTGCCGGCCGCAGCCGACTCTTCGCTCATCTTGACCAGGCGCTCTTCAGCGCGCTTTTGCAAGGCAGCAAAGGCTTCAACCAGTTCTTCGTCCTTGATCTTCTGTTCTTTCTTGCCGACAGCATCTTCGATGCCTTGAGCAACAGCTTTTGAATCAAGGTCGTCCATGCCTTCCTGAGCCAGGCTCTTGCCCATGTTCAGGCCAATACCGTAGGAGGCTTTTTGTGCCGGAGTCTTGAGCTCGACGCTGGTCTGCGAATCGCAACCCGCCAGGACCAGACTAACCAGGGCAACCGCAGCCGCCAACCGATGCTGTTTCATGCTATTTCCTTGTTCATGCGCCAATAGGGCAATCGAGTAAAGCCGCGAGCTTATCAGGCGGCCACGACCAATGGCTACCGGCATGAGAGCGAGAAAAGCCGGATAAGTTCAGCCAAGTAAAACCTTCTTCATACAAAGCTGCAGCCAGTGGCCAGTATTGACGGGACAACGCACTTGGGCAACTTCCCTGCTGCAGTTTTGTAGCTGTTTGTAAGATTGCCAGGATTTCACGGATAGCTGCCGTCGCGGTATTGCCCGGCCACTTCGCGCAGCACTTCGCACAGCCAGCGTGCCGGCAGACTCAGGGCCATCGCGGCATTGCTACAGATACCCACCGAGCCGCCAGGCTCCTGGACGCCCAGATCCAACTCGCACAACTCGCCGCGCCCCAGGTCGATAAGCACCGCGTCACGCGGTGCGACCCAGACCGCATCACTGCTTTGCACATAGCGCCGACTCAAGGCGGGCGAAAGGGTTTCCAGGCGCTGCGCCGGTTGCTCGATCGCGCATTGCACGAAGAGACTGTCGGCATGCTTGCGGATGGTCGTACCCGCCAATGGCAACACCAACGGATAACGACCGAGCTGACTGCGCTCGATGGGCTGGCGGGCGAGCAATGGATGCCCCGGGCGCACAACCAGCGACATCGATTCGCTGTACAGGTGCTCGAACAACAGGCCCTGGATCTGCGGGCTGTCGGTCATGCGTCCGATCACCAGGTCCAGCTCGCCGACATGCAGTTGCGCCAACAAGTGCGCGCTGGGCCCGGTAGCGACGCTGACCACCAAGGCGTCATGGCGTTGATGCAGGCGGCAGAGCACTTCCGGCATCAGCAGGCTTTCGACCGTGGACAACACGCCTACACGCACCTGTGGCGGGGCATGCTCCTCGCCGCGCAAGCTGCTCACACCTTCACGCAACGCCTGCACACTGGGCCCGGCGTAACGCATGAAACGCACCCCGGCCGGGGTCAGTTCGACACCCTGTTTGCTGCGCTCGAACAGCCGGGTCTGTAGCAGATCCTCAAGCTCCTTGAGGGTCTTGGAGATGGCCGGCTGACTGATGGCCATGGCATCGGCGGCCTTGGCGAAACTGCCCTGACGGGCAATTTCGAGAAAGCACAGCAGGTGGCGGAATTTGATGCGGGTGTCGAGGTTCATGTCCGGAAGTCTATAGGAGCATCAACCAGGGTGGGAGGCTGTCTAATGCAATGTCCCTCCCCGGTGGGAGCGGGGGGGGGGGGGGGGGGGGGGGGGGGGGGGGGGGGGGGGGGGGGGGGGGGGGGGGGGGGGGGGGAAAAGGTGCACCCGCTCCC
>NZ_JBMOWO010000003.1:0-38867 GCF_049310525.1 Pseudomonas sp. GZD-222 | reverse complement strand
GTTTGGTCATTTTTCTTGCCCGGTGTGGACCCCCCCCCCCCCCCCCCCACCCCCCCCCCCCCCCCCGCTCCTACAGGCCAATCTCCACCTGCTCTCCCCTGATCCGCACCGGCCACACCTGCAAAGCTTGCTGCGAATCCTCCAGGCAATGCCCGTCGTTCAGGCTGAAATGCTGTTTGTACAACGGCGCCGCCACCACCAGTTCGCCCTTGAGCTGCCCCACCAACCCCCGCCCGATGATATTGGCGCCGGATTTAGGGTCCTGGTTGTCGACAGCAAACACCGGGGTGTCCTGCTCCGGCAGGTAGAACAGCGCCACCTGGCGACCCTCGAACCAGACCACCACCCCCGATTGCGCAACCAGATCCTGGCGGTTGCAGACCGCTTGCCAGGCTTGTGTTTGCACATCTACAGCAGCATTGGACTGGCTCATCACAGCACCTCTTCAGTGGTCGGAATCAAATGCAGTTCAGCGGCGGCGATCGGCCGGCGCTGGCCACGCTCGCGGACAAAATGCACGCCTGGGTCAGGACGCTGGTCGTTGACGAAGGTGCGGAAGCGTTTGAGTTTTTGCGGGTCCTTGAGGGCATTGGCCCATTCGCATTCGTAGCGGTCGACCACCAGCTGCATCTGCGCCTCAAGCTCGGCGCCAAGGCCCAGGCTGTCCTCGATGATCACCTGTTTGAGATAGTCCAGCCCGCCCTCCAGGCTCTCGCGCCACACCGAGGTGCGCTGCAGTTTGTCAGCGGTGCGGATGTAGAACATCAGCACCCGGTCGATCAGGCGGATCAGCCCGGCATCATCCAGGTCGGTGGCAAACAGCTCGGCGTGGCGCGGGCGCATGCCGCCATTGCCGCAGATATACAGGTTCCAGCCCTTTTCGGTGGCGATCACGCCGATGTCCTTGCTCTGCGCCTCGGCACATTCGCGGGTACAGCCGGATACCGCGAACTTGAGCTTGTGCGGCGAACGCAGGCCCTTGTAGCGGTCTTCCAGGGTCAGGGCCATCTGTACGCTATCTTGCACCCCGTAGCGACACCAGGTGCTGCCGACACAGGATTTCACCGTGCGTGTGGATTTGCCGTAGGCGTGACCGGTTTCGAAACCGGCTTCGATCAGCTCGCTCCAGATCGCCGGCAACTCATGCAACTGAGCGCCGAACAGGTCGATGCGCTGGCCACCGGTGATCTTGGTATAGAGGTCGTATTTCTTCGCCACCTGACCGATGACGATCAGCTTGTCCGGGGTGATCTCGCCGGCGGGGATTCTCGGCACCACCGAGTAGGTGCCGTTCTTCTGCATATTGGCCATGAAGGTATCGTTGGTGTCCTGCAATGGCACCAGCGAAGGGTCCATGATCGGCTGGTTCCAGCACGAGGCGAGGATCGAACCGACCGTGGGTTTGCAGATATCGCAACCGACATGACCGCGGCCATGCCTGGCGAGCATTTCGTCGAAACTGAGGATGCCTTCAACCCGCACCAGCGCGTAAAGCTCCTGGCGGGTGTAGGCAAAGTGTTCGCACAGGCTCTTGTCGACGCTGACGCCGCGGGCAATCAGTTCGTGCTCGAACACCTGCTTGAGCAACGCGGCGCATCCACCGCAACCGGTGCACGCCTTGGTCTGCTGCTTGAGCGCAGCCAACTCGCCGCAGCCGCTGTCGATGGCGCTGCAGATCGCGCCCTTGCTGACGTTATGGCAAGAACAGATGGTCGCGGTGTCCGGCAAGGCGTCAGCACCGAGGGTTGGCGCTCCGACCCCTTGCGGCAGGATCAACGCCGCCGGATCGGCTGGCAGGGCAATGCCGTTCTGCACGTATTGCAGCAAGGTGTCGTAGTAGCTGTTGTCGCCCACCAGCACCGCACCCAGTACGCGTTTGCCGCTGGCATCCACCACCAGGCGGCGGTAGGCCGAATTGGCTTCGTCGATAAAGCGATAGCTACGTGACCCTGGAGTTGCCCCGTGCGCGTCTCCGATCGAGCCGACATCCACGCCCAGCAGCTTGAGCTTGGTCGACATGTCGGCACCGCCAAAGCTGGCAGCTTCCTCACCGGCCAGCGCTGCCGCGACATTGCGCGCCATGCTGTACCCCGGTGCGACCAGGCCGAACACACTGCCGTTCCACGAGGCACACTCACCGATGGCATAGATGCGTGGATCGCTGCTGCGACAGTCGCCGTCGATCACCACACCGCCGCGTGCGGCTATTTCCAGACCACTACTGCGACCCAGGGCATCCTGCGGGCGAATCCCGGCGGAGAACACAATCAGGTCGGTCTCGAGAAACTCGTTGGCGTCGAAGTTCATCCGGTAGCGATAGTCGTCGCCTGCCACCACTGCCTGAGTCCCCCGCGACACGTGCACACCGACGCCCAGCGCTTCGATCTGTGCGCGCAAAGCTGCGCCGCCTTCAGCGTCCAATTGCACCGGCATCAAGCGTGGAGCGAACTCCACTACATGGGCTTCCAGGCCCAGCGACTTCAGGGCATTGGCCGCCTCAAGCCCGAGCAAGCCGCCACCGACCACCACGCCACGCCGTGCATCGGCGGCGGCCGCACGGATCGCGTCGAGATCATCGAGGGTGCGATACACCAGACGCGAAGCCCCTTCGCAGCCTTCGATCGGCGGCACGAAGGGATAGGAACCGGTGGCCAGGATCAGTTGGTCATAGGGATAGCGCCCAGCCGACGTCAGCACTTCACGACGCTCGCGATCGATCTCCAGCACCGCTTCATCGAGGTGCAGATTCACACCGTTCCCGGCGTACAGATTGGCACTGCCCAGCGCCAGTGTCTCAGCGTCGCTACCGCTGAAATACTCGGACAGATGCACACGGTCGTAGGCACGCTGACGCTCCTCACCGAACACCCACAGCTCATAACGGCGCAGGGCACCCCGTTCGATCAACTGCTCAACGCAGTGATGCCCGACCATGCCGTTGCCGACGATGATCAGTTTTTCCCGCTGGGCGATGGTCGTTGCTGCATTCATACCCGATCCTCACTCAAGGCCATTCACGGTGGCTGTGCTGCCGGGGGCGAGCCCCGAAAAACAAAAAAAGCGCCTGGAGCCGAAGCTCCAGGCGCCTTTGCCTGGTCGTTCTATGTAGTTCCGGGTGCAGATCGCCATTGACCTGCGGGAACGTTGTAGTAGTGCAAAAGCAGGGAGCGTGCCAACTGCCAAAGCCTTTGAAACCGGGGCTTTGCGCCCATCACTGAGCGCAGTATTCGACCCAGACTGGTGCAGCCCTCCCCCTTATGGGGCGCTTAGTACACGTCGCGCACATAGCGTTTGCTGCGGCTCAATTCGCTGACATATAGGTCGGCCTGCTCAGAGCTCAGTGCACCGTGCTCTGCGACCACCTGCTTGAGGGCGGCATCGACATCACGGGCCATGCGCTCGGCATCGCCACAGACATAAAAGTGACCGCCCTCCTCCAACCAGCGCCAGAGTTCGGCGCCCTGCTCGAGCATGCGTTGCTGCACATAGATTTTTTGCGTCTGGTCACGGGAAAACGCGGTGTCCAGGCGAGTCAGATGCCCCTCACGCTGCCAGGCCAGAAGCTCGTCTCGGTAGTAGAAGTCAGTGGCTGCCTTCTGTTCGCCGAACAACAGCCAGTTCCGCCCCGTGGCGCCCTCGGCCTGGCGTTCCTGCAAGAACGCCCGAAACGGCGCCACACCGGTGCCGGGACCGACCATGATCACCGGCGCTGCGCTGTCCCCGGGCACACGGAAATGCGCACTGGGCTGAGTAAAAATGGCCACTTCGCCCTGTGCGGCGCGGTCGGCCAGATAGGTCGAGCAGACGCCTTTGCGTTGACCGTAACGGACAGTGGAAACGGTCAGGTGCACCTGGTCGGGGTGGAACTTGGCGCTGGAGCTGATCGAGTAAAGCCGCGGCTGCAGCGGCTTGAGCAGGTCGAGCCAGGTGCTCAGGTCCAGTTGCGGTTTGAACATGTGCAGGAGATCGATCAGCTGTTTGCCCCACAGCCACTCCTTGAGCTCCGCTTTGTTCTGCGCCTTAAGCAGGTCTTTCAAGTGCGCGCTGTTACCGTGCAAGGTAAAGGCTTCCAGCATGGCCGGCGTGATCCGGGCAATCTCCAGGTGTTCACGCAAAGCAGTGGCCAGCGGCATGTCGGCCTGGCCCTTGGGACTTACCACTTGATCGCCATCCAGGCGAGTAGCCGTGAGCAACTCATCCACCAACGCTGGGCAGTTGCGCGGCCACACACCAAGTGCGTCACCGGCCTGGTAGCTGAAGCCGCTATCGCCCAGGTCGAAGACGATTTGCCGGGTTTCTTTGCTTGCGCCCACGCCATTGAGCAAACGGTTGGTCAGCACTTTACTCGGCAGCGGATGCTGTTTGCTGAAGCCGGTAGTCGGCGGTGTCGGCACGGGCATGGCAAGGCTCGAAGGGTGCTTGCCGAACTTGGCCAGCAGCGCCTGTAACCACTGCCCAGCTGGCTCGGCGAAGTCCCCCTCGCAATCGACCCGTTCCAGCAAGCGCTTGCCCCCCAGCTCGGACAAACGCTGGTCAAGCTTGCGACCAAAGCCGCAGAACTGCTCGTAGCTGGAGTCACCCAGGGCCAGCACGGCGTAGGGCAACCCGGCGCAGCGCTGCGAATGCTCACCCTGCAAGCCCTGCCAGAACGCCGCGCCGCTGTCCGGTGCATCGCCGTCGCCGAAGGTACTGGCGATCAGCAGCAAGCTGGCGGGACTGTCCAGTTGCTCCAGTGCCACATCCTCCATGCAGCTCAATTGCACCGGCAGGCCAACTTCACGTAGACGTTCGGCGCACTGTTCAGCGAGGGCCTGGCCGTTGCCGGTTTGCGATGCCCAGAGCAGCAGGTGCTGATCATGCATCGACACCCACGGCTGCTCGACCTGAACCACACTGATGCGTTCACTGGCGATCCGACTCAAGGCTACTGCGCAATACTTGAAGGCCGGTTGCAGCGACACCGGGTCGGTGGCATCGCTGGTGAGCGCATTGATCGCCAGGTTGTCGCCGTAGACATCACTCCAGTGGAACGGCGCAAAACAGTTGCCCGGTAGTACTCGCGTGGTGATTCGCGCAGGCAACAGCGCCTGGCCGCGCCGCGAGCGCACTTGCACCTGATCCTTTTCGGCAATGCCCAGGCGCTGGGCGTCCTCGGGATGAATTTCCACGAACGGTCCGGGATCGAGCTTGTTCAACGCCGCGACTTTGCCGGTCTTGGTCAGGGTGTGCCATTGGTGCTGGACCCGTCCGGTGTTGAGCACCAACGCAAACTCGTCATCGGGCAGTTCGGCGCTGGGCAGGCAGGGCCGGGCAAAGAAGCGGGCCTTGCCGCTGGGCGTGGCGAAGGCAATCGTCGGCACCTGACCCTCGGCATCGCGAAACAGCAGCTGGCTGACCCCGTCATTGCGATAGCGCAGCGGGCTGCGGGTGTCGGCACGTCCTGGCGCACAGGGCCATTGCTGTGGCGCCTGGCGCAAGCCGGAATAACTGATGCCGCGCACATCGTAGCCGGTCGCCGGGTTCCAGGCCCGACGGATCTCGTCGAACACCGCCTCGGCATTGGCGTAACTGAACGCCTCGGCATAACCCATGGCGCAAGCCACCCGGGCAATGATCTGCCAGTCGGGCAAGCTGTCACTTGGCGGCTCGACAGCCTTGCTCATCAAGGTCAGGTTGCGCTCGGAGTTGACCATCACCCCTTCCCCTTCGGCCCACAGCGCTGCAGGCAGGAGGATGTCGGCATAGCGGTTGGTCTCGGTGTCGAGAAAGGCATCCTGGGTGATCACCAGCTCCGCCCGCTGCAAGCCGTCGATCACTTGCTGGCGGTTGGCAACGCTGGCCACCGGATTGCTGCAGATGATCCAGCAGGCCTTGATCTGCCCGGCCGCCAGTTGTTCGAACAACGCCACCGTGCCGTCCCCGGCCTCGCTACGCAGGCTGCCGACAGGTACCTGCCAGAGCTGCTCGATGAACGCACGATCCTCTTTGACCAGAGCCGAGCGCTGGCCGGGCAAACCCGGGCCCATATAGCCCATTTCGCGTCCGCCCATGGCATTCGGCTGGCCAGTCAGGGAAAACGGCCCGCTGCCAGGGCGACAAATCGCACCCGTGGCCAGATGCAGGTTGCACAGCGCGTTGGTCTGCCAGGTGCCATGGATGCTCTGGTTCAGCCCCATGGTCCAGCAACTCATCCACTCCGGCGCCTGACCGATCCAGTGCGCGGCCTGGCGAATGTCGGCTTCGGCCAGTCCAGTGATGGCCGCGACCCGCTCAGGGGTGTAGTCCTCGACAAAGTCCGCCAGCGCTTCCCACCCTTCGGTGTAGCGTTCGATGAAATCAGCATCACAGTGGCCATTGCGCTTGAGCAGATACAGCAAGCCATTGAGCAGCGCCAGATCGGTGCCCGGCTTGATTTGCAGGAACAGGTCGGCTTTGTCGGCCGTGGCAGTACGCCGCGGGTCGACGACAATCAGCCGGGCACCGGCCTTGAGCCGGTCGAGCAGGCGTAGAAAAAGAATCGGGTGACAGTCGGCCATGTTCGCGCCGATGATGAAGAACACCTCGGCGCGATCAAAATCCTGATAGCTGCCCGGTGGCCCATCGGCGCCCAGCGACTGTTTATAGCCGCTGCTGGCACTGGCCATGCACAGACGTGAGTTGGATTCGATGTGACGGCTGCGGATGAAGCCTTTGGCCAGTTTGTTGATCAGGTACTGAGCCTCCAGCGACATCTGCCCGGAGACATAGAACGCCAGGGCGTCAGGCCCGTGCTGGTCAATAATCGTACGCAAGCGCTGGGCCGTCTGCTCGATAGCTACATCGATAGTCGTCTGTAGCGGATCACGATGGCGCGCATCACGAACAAACGCCTGCTCCATACGCCCGGACTCGCGCAACGGTTGATGCGCGGTCAGCCCCTTGGTGCATAGCCGGCCAAAATTACTCGGGTGTTGTTTGTCGCCACTGATCTTGGTCACCCGGTTGCCTTCAACCGTCATGACGATGCCGCACCCCACACCACAATACGGACAAACGCTGCGCACATTGGTGCTGCTCATCTGCCAACCTCCTGCTTGCGCAAACAAAAAGGCGCCCTGCTGCCCCGGCTTGTGAGAACAAGCGGGAGCAACACGGCGCCTTTGTCGTGAACGGGGCAATCTGCGTTGATTGCCGGATAGGCAGGCATAAGCAAGGCCCGCGCCAGTTGGCAAAGACCTGCAAAATCGCAGCATAAGCAGTAAATGGCGGCGGCAGACGCACCGACTTGGGGAGAGATGCACCACGCCGACGCATTGGCAGCGGAGGCAATACAAGGCGCAGAAACAAAAAAAGCGACCCTAAGGTCGCTTTCTCTGTTGCTTCCGGGTGTTCAGTGGGCCCTGGAAGCTAAATATGGCGCAGCGGACGGGACTCGAACCCGCGACCCCCGGCGTGACAGGCCGGTATTCTAACCGACTGAACTACCGCTGCGCGATACACTGAGAAGAAGTGGTGGGTGATGACGGGATCGAACCGCCGACCCTCTGCTTGTAAGGCAGATGCTCTCCCGGCTGAGCTAATCACCCTTCGTCTCGGTGTGGCGCGCATTCTACGGAGCACCGAACACTCTGGCAAGTACTTTTTTAAAAAAAATTTTCAGGCGTTCCAAAGACTTAGCGGACTTGGCCTGAAGCGCCCGCTCGGAGAATAATGCCCTCCTTATGTGTTGAGGAGAGATTCACCCCATGTGGTTCAAAAACCTGCTGACCTACCGCCTGACCCAGGATGTCCCGTTCGATCCCGAAGCACTGGAAACCGCTCTGGCCAGCAAGCCGGCGCGCCCTTGCGCCAGCCAGGAGTTGACCACTTACGGTTTCGTCGCCCCCTTCGGCAAAGGCGAAGATGCGCCGCTGGTCCACGTCAGCGGTGACTTCCTGCTGATCGCCGCGCGTAAAGAAGAACGTATCCTGCCTGGCAGCGTGGTGCGTGATGCGGTCAAAGAGAAGATCGACGAGATCGAAGCCGAACAGATGCGCAAGGTCTATAAGAAGGAGCGCGATCAGATCAAGGACGAGATCATCCAGGCCTTCCTGCCGCGCGCCTTTATTCGCCGCTCGATGATCTTCGCCGCCATCGCCCCCAAGCAAGGCCTGATTCTGGTCAACTCGGCCAGCGCCAAACGTGCCGAAGACCTGCTCTCTACCCTGCGTGAAGTGATGGGCTCGCTGCCGGTGCGTCCGGTTAGCGTGAAGATCGCCCCGAGCGCGACCATGACCGACTGGGTCAAAACTCAAGCCGCCGCGCCTGACTTCTATGTACTGGACGAATGCGAACTGCGTGACACCCACGAAGACGGTGGCATCGTGCGCTGCAAACGCCAGGACCTGACCAGTGACGAGATCCAACTGCACCTGGGTACCGGCAAGGTCGTGACCCAGCTGTCGCTGGCCTGGCAGGACAAACTGTCGTTCGTGCTCGACGACAAGATGGTCATCAAACGCCTGCGCTTCGAAGAGCTGCTGCAAGACCAGGCCGAAGAAGACGGCGGCGACGAGGCCCTGGGCCAGCTCGATGCGAGCTTCACCTTGATGATGCTGACCTTTGGTGAGTTCCTTCCAGCGCTGTTTGAAGCGCTGGGTGGGGAAGAGATTCCGCAGGGCTTTGAAGTCCTCGTTGCGGGGCAAGCCCGCTCCCACCGGGGGGAGCGGGCTTGCCCCGCGAAAAGCGCTTGGGCACTATATTTCTCACGGTAAGGACGGCCTTACGACGCACTGCGTGAACAATTCGGGGACGGCCCCATCCACTTATAGAGATGTTGCATGTCCTGGATCATCCTGTTTTTCGCCGGCCTGTTCGAGGTTGGCTGGGCTGTCGGCCTGAAATACACCGACGGCTTTACCCGTCCTCTGCCAACCATCCTGACCGTCGGCGCCATGGCCGTCAGCCTTGGCCTGCTCGGCCTGGCGATGAAAGAGCTGCCGCTGGGCACCGCTTATGCGATCTGGACCGGCATCGGCGCGGTCGGCACCGTGATTGCCGGCATCATGCTGTTTGGCGAATCCATGGCATTGGTGCGCCTGGTCAGCGTAGCGCTGATCGTCTGCGGCCTGATCGGCCTCAAGGTCAGCGCCAGCTGACCTTGCCCTCGCCCGTTAGCGCACGTCGCCACGCAGTTGGCTGACCCGCTCGCGCAACACCGCCGGTGCTGCTGCCTCGACCGGGATGGCGGCACCGGCCACCAGGGTTACCCGCGACCACAGGCGGTGAAAGAAACCCTTGGCCGGATCGCGGCTGAAGAAACTCCCCCACAAGCCTTGCAAGGCCAGCGGAATCACCGGCACTGGCGTTTGCTCGATGATCCGGCTCAAGCCACCCTTGAACTCATCGATCTCACCGTCGGTAGTCAGCTTGCCCTCAGGGAAGATACACACCAGCTCACCCTCCGCCAGGTACGCGGCAATCTGCTTGAACGCTCGCTCGTAGGTGTCGGCATCCTCGTTGCGCCCGGCAATGGGGATGGCCCCCGCAGTGCGGAAGACAAAGTTGAGCACCGGCAGCTGGTAGATCTTGTAGTACATGACAAAGCGAATCGGCCGACGCACCGCGCCACCGATCAGCAGTGCATCAACGAACGACACGTGGTTGCACACCAGCAATGCCGCACCCTCCTCCGGGATCTGTTGCAGGTCGCGGTGCTCGACCCGGTACATGGAGTGGCTGAGCAGCCAGATCATGAAGCGCATGGTGAACTCGGGAACGATCCTGAAGATGTAGGCGTTGACACCGATGTTGAGCAGCGATACCACCAGGAACAACTGTGGAATCGTCAGCTCGACCAGGCTCAACAGCACGATGGTGACAATCGCCGACACCACCATGAACAGCGCATTGAGAATGTTGTTGGCGGCAATCACCCGCGAACGCTCGTGCACTGCGGTACGCGACTGGATCAATGCGTACAGCGGCACAATGTAGAAGCCACCAAAAATCCCCAGCCCGACGATCGACAGCAAAATCCACCAGGCCTCGCTCATGCCCAGCAGCGCCAGCCAATCGTGGGGCGTCGCGGCCACGGCAACATCGCCCGAGTGCCACCACCAAAGCAAGCCGAACAGGGTCAGGCCGAAGGAGCCGAAAGGCACCAGGCCGATTTCCACCTTGTGGCCACTGAGGCGCTCACACAGCAAGGAACCCAGGGCAATACCCACCGAGAACAGGGTCAGCACCAGGGTGACCACGGTTTCATCACCGTGCAGCCAGTCCTTGGCATAGGCCGGGATCTGCGTGAGGTAAATGGCCCCGACAAACCAGAACCAGGAGTTGCCGACAATCGAGCGCGACACTGCGGGTGTCTGGCCAAGGCCCAGGCGCAAGGTGGCCCAGGACTGGGTGAAAATGTTCCAGTCCAGCTTCATGTGCGGCGACGCTGCACTGGCCCGGGGAATCCACTGACTGGACAGGTAGCCCAGCGCAGCCACCGCGACCACCGCGCAGGCCACCACAGGTGCATAGTGACTGCTGGACATCATCACCCCGGCGCCAATGGTGCCGGCCAGGATGGCCAGGAAGGTGCCCATCTCGACCAGTCCGTTGCCGCCGACCAACTCTTGCTCATGCAGAGCCTGGGGCAGGATCGAGTATTTGACCGGCCCGAACAGCGCCGAGTGGGTGCCCATGGCAAACAGCGCCAGCAACATCAGCGCCAGGTGGTTGGTCAGAAAACCGATGGCGCCAACGGCCATGATGCCGATTTCGGCCAGCTTGATCAGACGGATCAAGGCATCCTTGGGGTATTTTTCGCCGAACTGCCCGGCCAGTGCGGAAAACAGGAAAAACGGCAGGATGAACAACAAGGCGCAGAGGTTGATCCAGATCGAGCGATCACCGTCGATGGCCAGCTTGTAGAGAATGGCCAGGATCAACGACTGCTTGAACAGGTTGTCGTTGAACGCACCCAGCGACTGGGTAATGAAGAACGGCAGAAACCGTCGTTTGCCAAGAAGGCTGAACTGCGAGGCTTGACTCATCGTCCGTGTACCTGAGTGGGGCTTTGTTATTGGAGGCGCGCAGGCCGCACAAAGCCACAATCACTCAGGTAAATGCAATCTACTTATGTAACCCGGCAATGCACGGCGAGACGAACAGCTCGCCGCGCCAGGCGCCGCGCAGAGTGAGGCTGCTGACCATCATCCACAGGCCGGCCAGCGCCACCACCAGCACCAGGCCCATGTGCTGGAAGAAACCCAGCCCCAGCCAGGCACCCAGCTTGAGGGTGGCCAGGGTGTAGACCCCGAGCGGAAAGGTGAAGCCCCACCAACCCAGGTTGAACGGCATGCCGTGACGCATGTAGCGCAGGGTGATCAGCACAGCAGTGAGCAACCACCACAGCCCAGCCCCCCACAGCACAATCCCGGCAACCAGCCCCAGGCCGCGAGCGATTTCACCCAGGTCACCAAAGCCGTTGGCGGCGAAGATCGCTGGTGCATCAGCGCCCAGCAGCAACATGCCCAATGCGCCAGTGCCGATGGGACCAAGCGCCAGCCAGCTCGAAGCGGCCATGTTGGCGTGGGGCAGTTTGTGCAAGGCCATGCGCAGCATGAGAATGGTCAGGATGCTGAACGCCACCGGCAGCGACACCGCCCACAATACATAGCTGGTAATCAACACCAGGAATTGACTGTGGGCATCCACCAGGTGCGGCGCCAGTTGCCCGCCACTGGCCGCAGCCACCTCAGCGGCAACCACCGGCAACAACCACACCGCCGTCATCTGATCGATGCTGTGCTCCTGGCGGGTGAACATCAGATAGGGAATAGCCACGCCGCAGAGCAGCGCCAGCCCGACATCGAACCACCACATGGCCTCGACCCAGGGCACAATGCCTTCACCCCAGCGATTGACGCCAAACAGCAGGAAGCCGTTGAGGATGGTCGCCAGCCCCATGGGGATGGCGCCGAAGAACATCGACACCGTGGAATGGGCAAAAATCTGCCGTGCTTCGTCGAAAAACATGATCCAGCGTGCGGCATACAGCCCGCTGAACACGATGAACAGGGCCATGCTCAGCCACCACAAGGCTTCTGCCAGCCCATGCAGGCTGTCGATGCCAATCTGCATCAGGGCCAGGGCCAACACCCCGGTGCCCATGGTCGCAGCGAACCAGTTGGGAGTGAATTGACGGATGACTTCACGCGGGTGAGCCAGGTGGCTCAACGGGCGCAAGGGCGAAGTGGACTGTTGCAGGCATGGCATGGTCGGAGTCTCCTGTAGGCCGGTGACGTGGGACCATCTTATGCCTGCCAACAACATCTATATAACGGTTAATTTCTCTATCTGTTATCTGTTTTGTAGATATGGATCCAGCACTTTCCAGCCCTTCCTGCCCAGGCGTATGCTTGGCCGCTGGCGGCCACACGCAATAACAACAAGGACGTGACATGCTCGATGCCGTAAGACGCTACAACCCGCAAGTACGCCTGTTACTGGCAACCAACTTTGTCTTGACCCTGGCGCGGGCGATCACCCTGCCCTATCTGGTGGTCTACCTTGCAGAAAACTTTGCCCTGGATATCAGCGGCATCGGCCTGATGATTGGCGGCGCGCTGATTGTCGCCTCGCTGCTGAGTCTGTACGGCGGCTACCTGATCGATACCCTGCGCAGCTACACCGTGATCATTGTCTCGACCCTGGTGTTCGCTTTGGCCTTCGTTGCCGCCGTGACCAGTCGCGAACTCAGCCTGTTCTTCACCAGCCTGGTGTTGATAAACCTGAGCCTGGCGGTGGTCGACATTGCCGCCAAAGCCGGGTTCTGTGCGTTATTGCCCGTGGAAGAACGCTCCGAGGTGTTCTCGATCAAGTACACCTTGAGCAACGTCGCCTACGCCGTCGGGCCCTTTGTTGGCGTCGGCCTGATGATGCTCGATGATCATCTGCCCTTTCTGTTTTCCGCACTGCTCGGCCTGGTCATGTGCCTGTGCTACCGGCGCTGGGGCGAGCGCTCGGCACGGGCGCACCTGGGCGACAGCCCCCCGGCCGGCTTTCTCAGCGTCGGCGGGCAACTGCTCAAGGACCGTCGCCTGGTCTGCTTCACCCTGGGCGGTGCACTGAGTGCCGTGGTCTTCGGCCAGTTCACCGCCTACCTGTCGCAGTACCTGGTCGTCACCAGCAACGCCAGCGAGGCGGCGCGCTACATCAGCTACCTGGTCGCCACCAACGCCGTCACCGTTATTGCCCTGCAGTACGTGATCGGCAGGCGCATCAACAGTCGCCAGTTGATGCCCTGGCTGATGGCCGGCATGGCGTTGTTCCTCGCCGGTTTGCTGGGTTTCTCGCTGGCCCAGTCGCTGCTGGTCTGGTGTCTGGCGATGCTGGTGTTCACCCTGGGCGAGATCATCGTCATCCCGGCCGAGTACATGTTTATCGACAGCATCGCCCCCGAGCATCTGCGCGGGGTGTATTACGGCGCGCAAAACCTGTCCAACCTTGGCGCCGCGCTGGGGCCGGTGATCTGCGGTTTTGCCTTGGCGCATCTGGTGCCGGTGGCCACGTTCTATCTGTTGATTGCCTCGGTGCTGCTGGCGGCGCTGTTCTATTACCTGGGGGCTCGGCACTGAACGGCCTGCGACGCTCTGCCACTGCTACCATGGTCGGCGCTGACGAAGCGTCAACAGCGTGCCAGACTGATTGATCGAGGTTCGCTGCATTTTTTCGTTCGGAGTAGTCATGTCGCTGTCCAGTGGGCTGATCGCCGTGGTCGCCCTGGCCTATATGGCCATCATGTTCGCTATCGCATTCTATGGCGACCGCCGCAAAACGCCGCTGCCACCGCGTTTGCGTGCCTGGGTGTACAGCCTGTCGCTGGCGGTGTACTGCACCAGCTGGACCTTTTTTGGCGCCGTCGGTCAGTCGGCCGAACAACTCTGGGCATTCCTGCCGATCTACCTCGGCCCGGTGCTGTTGCTGTTGTTTGCACCCTGGGTGCTGCAGAAGATGGTGCTGATCAGCAAACAGGAAAACATCACCTCGATTGCCGACTTCATCGCCGCCCGCTACGGCAAGTCGCAATCCCTGGCGGTGGTGGTGGCGCTAATCTGTCTGGTCGGCGTGCTGCCCTATATCGCCTTGCAGCTCAAGGGCATCGTGCTCGGTGTCAACCTGCTGATAGGTGCCAGCGCCGATGCCACCGGCAGCCGCGTGCAGGACACCGCGCTGGTGGTTTCGCTGGTGCTGGCGCTGTTCTCCATCGTATTCGGTACCCGCAGCCTGGATGTCACCGAACACCACCGCGGCATGGTTTTGGCCATTGCCTTCGAATCGATGGTCAAGCTGTTGGCGTTCCTCGCCGTTGGTGCTTTCGTCACCTTCGGCCTGTACAACGGTTTCGACGACCTGTTCAGCAAGGCGCAACTGGCCCCGCGCCTGGAAGGCTTCTGGAACGAGACCATCAACTGGCCGTCGATGATCGTCCAGACCGGCGTGGCGATGATGGCGATCATCTGCTTGCCGCGTCAGTTCCATGTCACCGTGGTCGAGAACATCGAGCCGCAAGACCTGCGCCTGGCCCGCTGGGTGTTCCCGACTTATCTGATCCTCGCCGCACTGTTCGTGGTGCCGATTGCCCTGGCCGGACAGATGCTGCTGCCCGGCGTGATACCCGACTCCTACGTCATCAGCCTGCCGCTGGCCGAAGCGCATCCGGCCCTGGCCTTGCTGGCGTTCATCGGCGGCGCCTCGGCCGCCACCGGCATGGTGATCGTCGAAGCCGTGGCGTTGTCGACCATGGTCTCCAACGACATGCTGCTGCCCTGGCTGCTGCGCCGCAACAACGCCGAGCGCCCTTTCGAAGTGTTCCGCCACTGGATGCTGTCGGTCCGCCGGGTGACCATCGTCGTCATCCTCCTGCTGGCCTATGTCAGCTACCGCCTGCTGGGCTCTACCGCCAGCCTGGCGACCATCGGCCAGGTTGCCTTTGCCGCAGTGACACAGCTGGCGCCGGCAATGCTCGGCGCCCTGTACTGGAAACAGGCCAACCGCCGTGGCGTGTTTGCCGGTCTGGCGGCTGGGATCTTCCTCTGGTTCTACACCCTGGTACTGCCGATTGCCGCCCACAGTGTGGGTTGGTCGCTGGAGCTGTTCCCGGGCCTGGCCTGGCTGCACGGCAACCCGCTGAACCTGCCGATCACCCCGCTGACCCAGGGTGTAGTGCTGTCGCTGGCGGGTAACTTCACTCTCTTCGCCTGGGTCTCGATCCTTTCGCGTACCCGCGTCTCCGAGCACTGGCAGGCCGGTCGTTTCATCGGCCAGCAAACCAGCGCACGCCCCAACAGCCGGTCGTTGCTGGCTGTGCAGATCGCCGACTTGCTTGAACTGGCGGCACGCTTTGTCGGTGAAGAACGCGCACGGCAAAGCTTCATCCGCTTTGCCTACCGTCAGGGCAAAGGCTTCAACCCCAACCAGAACGCCGATGGCGACTGGATCGAACACACCGAGCGCTTGCTGGCCGGCGTGCTCGGCACCTCTTCGACCCGCGCCGTGGTCAAGGCGGCCATCGAAGGCCGCGACATGCAACTTGAAGACGTAGTGCGCATCGCCGACGAAGCCTCGGAGGTGCTGCAGTTCAACCGCGCGCTGTTGCAAGGCGCGATCGAGAACATCAGCCAGGGCATCAGCGTGGTCGACCAGAACCTGCTGCTGGTGGCCTGGAACCGCCGCTACCTGGAACTGTTCAATTACCCCGACGGTTTGATCAGTGTCGGCCGGCCGATTGCCGACATCATCCGCTACAACGCCGAGCGCGGTCTGTGCGGCCCCGGTGAAGCCCAGGTCCACGTAGCCCGCCGCCTGCACTGGATGCGCCAGGGTCGCGCGCACACCTCCGAGCGCCTGTTCCCCAACGGCCGGGTCATCGAGCTGATCGGCAACCCGATGCCCGGCGGCGGGTTCGTCATGAGCTTCACCGACATCACCCCCTTCCGTGAGGCCGAGCAAGCGCTCAAGGATGCCAACGAGGGCCTGGAGCAACGGGTTGCCGAACGTACCCAGGAGCTGTCGCAGTTGAACCAGGCGCTGACTGAAGCCAAGAGTCACGCCGAGTCTGCCAACCAGTCCAAGACCCGCTTCCTGGCCGCTGTCAGCCATGACCTGATGCAACCACTGAACGCGGCGCGCCTGTTCTCCGCCGCCCTCTCGCACCAGGGCGACGGGCTGTCCGCTGACGCCCAGCAACTGGTCCAGCACATGGACAGTTCGCTACGTTCGGCCGAAGAGCTGATCAGCGATTTGCTCGACATCTCGCGCCTGGAAAACGGCAAGATCACCCCCGACCCCAAACCTTTCGCGCTCAATGAACTGTTCGACACCCTCGGCGCCGAATTCAAGGTACTGGCCCAACAACAGGGCCTGGACTTCCGCCTGCGTGGCAGCCGCCTGCGGGTGCACAGCGATATGAAATTGCTGCGACGGATCTTGCAGAACTTCCTCACCAACGCCTTCCGTTATGGCAAAAGCCCGATCTTGCTGGGCGCGCGTCGGCAAAACGGCAAGCTGTGGCTGGAAGTCTGGGATCGCGGCCCGGGCATTGCCGATGACAAGTTGCAGGTCATCTTCGAGGAATTCAAACGCCTGGACAGCCATCAGACCCGCGCCGAAAAAGGCCTGGGCCTGGGCCTGGCAATTGCCGATGGCCTGTGCCGAGTGCTCGGCCACCCCCTGGAAGTGCGCTCCTGGCCTGGCAAGGGCAGTGTCTTCCGTGTCAGCGTGCCTCTGGCCACAGCGCCGGTCGCTGCCGTCGTTGCGCCCACCGAACAACCGGGCCAGCCACTGGCCGGGCTGCAGGTACTGTGCATCGATAACGAAGACAGCATTCTGATCGGCATGAACAGCCTGCTCAGTCGCTGGGGTTGTCAGGTCTGGACGGCGCACAGCCGCCAGGAATGCAGCGTGTTGCTCGACGAAGGTTTGCGCCCACACCTGGCGCTGGTCGACTATCACCTCGATGAAGGCGACACCGGCACCGAGCTGATGGCCTGGTTACGCACGCGCCTGGGCGAACCTGTGCCCGGGGTGGTGATCAGTGCCGACGGACGCAGCGAGACGGTGGCCCAGGTGCATGCCGCCGGCCTCGACTACCTGGCCAAGCCAGTCAAACCGGCAGCGCTACGCGCCTTGCTCAATCGGCATCTGAGCCTGGTCCAGTAAGGGCACTGGCGGCTAGCGGGTCGCCTTCGCTCATGGCGCGTTCAAGCAGATCAGCCGGCAGGCTCTTGCTGGCGCGGGCCCCGAGCAGCTTGAGCTGTTCACTGCGGCTGATCAGGTTGCCACGGCCTTCACAGAGCTTGTTGCGCGCCGCGCTGTAGGCCTTGTCGACCTGTTGCAGGCGATTGCCCAGTTCGTCCAGATCCTGGATGAACAGCACAAACTTGTCGTACAGCCAGCCGGCACGCTCGGCGATTTCCCGGGCATTCTGGCTCTGGCGTTCCTGCTTCCACAGGCTGTCGATCACCCTCAGGGTCGCCAGCAAGGTGGTTGGGCTGACAATCACGATCTGCCGGTCGAAGGCTTCCTGGAACAGGTTCGGCTCAGCCTGCAGCGCTGCGGAAAACGCTGCCTCGATCGGCACGAAGAGCAGGACGAAATCGAGGCTGTGCAAGCCTTCCAGGCGGTTGTAATCCTTGCCCGACAAACCTTTGACATGGTTGCGCAACGACAGCACATGCTGCTTGAGCGCCGCCTGGGCAATCTCGCTATCGTCAGCGGCAACATACTGCTGGTAGGCCGTCAGGCTGACCTTGGAATCGACCACCACCTGTTTGTCGCCCGGCAACATGATCAGCACGTCTGGCTGGAAGCGCTCGCCGTCGGCGCTCTTGAGGCTGACCTGGGTCTGGTACTCACGGCCCTTTTCCAGCCCCGCATGCTCCAGCACCCGCTCGAGGATCAGTTCACCCCAGTTGCCTTGGGTCTTCTGGCCTTTCAGTGCCTGGGTCAGGTTGGTGGCCTCATCGCTCAGGCGCAAGTTGAGTTGCTGCAGGCGCTCCAGCTCCTTGGCCAGGGAAAAACGCTCGCGGGCCTCCTGCTGGTAACTGTCTTCCACGCGCTTTTCGAAAGCCTGGATGCGCTCCTTGAGCGGGTCCAGCAATTGCCCTAGATGCTGCTGGCTAGTCTGGGCGAATCGCTGCTCGCGTTCGTCAAAGATCTTCGTCGCCATCTCGGCAAACTGCGCGCGCAGCTCATCACGAGAGCCCTGGAGGTCGTTCAGACGTTGCTGATGGCTTTCCTGCTGCTCGCGCAATTCGGCGCCCAAGGCTGCGCTCTGGGCATCCAGGCGACGCAATTCAGCTTCACGGGCGCTACGTTCGATTTGCCAGGCATGGGCCGCGTCGCGGGCGTTGTCGCGGTCGATCTGCAGCAACTCCAGCTCACGGGCCTGAGCCGCCAACGTCGCCTGCTTGGCCGCATTGGCCTGGCTCAGATCACTGATCTCGTCGCGGCTGGCATCGAGCTGGGCGAGCAAGCCTTCCTGGGCCATCTGCGCACTGCCCAGGCGCTCCTCAAGCAAAGCTGCTTGCGCCTCGCGGGCAGCCAGCCGCCGTTGCTGCTGAAAAACCCAGCCCAGACACGGCACTGCGGCCACCACGACACCCAGCATGATGCTGGTCAGATCCAACGCCATCGTCACCCGAACACTCCCACCTGAAATCAGCGCCTGAGCTTATCAGCCTTGCCGCTGTACTGCAGTCAAGCGTCTGGCAGTAGCTTGAGCAAGCGCCGGGCTTCCTGCGAGCCCTGGGACGACGCCAGTTCCAGCCAGTAGCGGGCCTGTTCGGGTTCATTGATCTGCGCTTGGGCGCACAACCGGCCGTATTCAAGTTGCGCGCGCCGGTCTCCGGCACGAGCGGCCTGGCGCAACAAGTCGTGGCCGATACGCCGGTCGCGCGCATTGCCGCAATCCCGGCAGAGCATCTGCCCCAGGCGGCTTTGCGCGACGACAACGCCTTGACGCGCAGGCTGCTTGAGCAAGCGCCCGGCAAAATGCTTGACGTTGGGATTGTCACCCAGCCGCGGATTATCGAGCAGCCACAAGGCAACCTTCAGGGAGAAGCGCTTGGGCTCGGGCACGGAGGGCGGAGGGGAAGAAACTGCAGGGATTTTGGCGCGAAACTTCATAACCAACAGCGAAGGCAACTCGAGAGGCGCGCCACTCTACTCCTTTTTTTTGCCAATGGCCGAGCCGACCCGCTACTTTTTTCAAAATATTTCTGCGTTTTTTTATTGACGCTGGTGAAGGAAATTTCCTCTGCCAGAAGTTCGAGTGAAGATTGTCGGACACATCGTAAATACCTGGCACGCCCGTCCTAGAGCAAGCGCTCGGGACAATCCACAGAAGCTGTGGATAACTCGGTGGACAACCCCCTTCAGGACCCCGCAAAGCCCCATAAAATGGGGCTTTGGCTCAAACTGACGATTTTTTCACCAGCTAAAATAAGTGTTTTTTTTCATTGACTTAAGTTCTCTGCCAAGTCATTGGCCAACCCGTCTGCTGCTGTTGCAGCGCTGTAACATCGATTGCTTCAAGTGTGTACAACCGCCCCAAAGGGAGGCAATTCGTTGCACGAATTTGGCACGTTCCCGACGTTAACCCCCGCCAGCGGCCCTTCACAGAACGACAAAAACACGAGATACTGATCGGCTCCCCTGATGAAAAGTCATCAGTGCTTGCCAAGCCTGCCTTTTTTCGGTAGTCTTGCCGCCGTTAGTACCAAGCTGAAAGTCAATTCTGGCCAAAGCAGTCCTTACAGTGCCCTCTCCACCTTGGAACAGCGCCTGTTGAAACAAGGACCGGCCCACTTGATGGTTCCCAGGTAAATCACTTCTTACTCTGACCGAACCAACCTGCAGAATGATCAGGATCTTCACCCCGTGGCATAGAACCTCGACCCGGTGTGTTGCCTGTCCTCTGACGTACCTACCAGTCAGCCCCAGCGCCACATGATAAATGCGCCCAAAACTGGCTGCCCTGTTCCAGTCAGGTTCTTCGCCCAGACTAAATCCCGGCGTTACTGGAACGTTTTAAGTGTGCACGGATCGAAACCGTGTCTATTGCAGGAACATCTAATAACTATGACTCACTCTATCCATACTCAGGTTGCGATTCGCACCCTTTCCCAGGCATTTGCCCCCTTGAACTGTCTGATCCTGGCGTCGCGCAAAGGCGGCTTCAGCTTCACCCTGGTCAACGAGCACGGCATTGCCCGTCACAGCGAGCGCCTGTACCCCGAGCAGTACAGCGAATCCGAGCCGCTTCAGGCGGTCATCGAGCGCACCCGTCAGGCCCTGGTTGCCTGACCTCGCTTCGCTGCAACAGCTCAAGCCCCGCCCTCTCGCGGGGCTTTTTTATACCTGTGAATACGGGCCAGCCTAATCACTCCACGGCATATGATTTATAACCAAAAGCCGCAAATGTTTTAAAAACAGGCCTTTACGCCGCGAATATGACACTACACTTCAACTCAAGCGGCATAGGCCGCTTCCGGCGGGCCTGACCGATTCATCAGCTGCCAAGCTCCAGCGTCCGCCGGCCAAACTCAAGTTCGAGGGTGTTATGGGTATCGCCGCGAGCGAGTTGAGCCAGTTTGTCATCCGCCCGACTCTGATTTACCTGGACCGTCACTGCGCAAGCGCCGAAGCATTGTTGCTGGGTGTTGCCGCCAGCCAGTCTGCACTCGGCTCCGCTCTGCACGATCGCCGCGGCCATGGCCTCTACCGTATCGGCGAACTGCGCCACCAAAACGTCTGGGACCAGTTCCTCGCCCGCGACCCGGAACTGGCCAGTCTGGTCCGCGGCCTGGCCAGCCAGCACGCCTTTCTCAGCGGCCCGCACCTTGAGCTGACCGTCAACCTGCGCTACGCCACGGCCATTGCCTGGATGCTCATTGAAGAACAAGCTCCCGAACTTCCTGCTGCCGACGATCTACTGGGCCTGGCGCGCATCTGGCGCCAGACCTTCCAGCCCCAGGGACGCCTGCGCGACTTCACCTGCGCCTGGCAAACCTGCATCGCGCCTGTGACTCTTCAGGCCTGCTGACAGTCACTGAACTCCATAATCGGAAAACTCCTACCAATCTGGTCGGATTGTCCTACAAAACCGCTCTATCTCCTGCGATACAGCCTATAGCGCTGGGGGCGAAATGTTGGTAATTTTCGCCCCGGAGATCCCAAGGAGTTCTAATAATGAAAAAAGTAATGCTCAAAACCTCTCTCAGCCTCGCCGTTACTCTCGCCTCGACTCAATTGTTCGCCAGCGGCTTTGCCCTCAACGAACAGAGCGTTAGTGGCATGGGCACAGGTTTTGCGGGTCGCTCTTCCTCTGCCGATGATGCCAGCACCGTATTCGGCAACCCTGCCGGTATGTCGCGCCTGAAACGTGAGCAGATCACTGTGGGGGCCGCAGCGGTCATTGCCAAGTCCGATATTTCCGGTAGCGGCACCTTTGGCGGTTCTACCGACGGCGACATGGTTCCGTTCGTTGGCGTTCCCATGGGCTTCTATGTCAAGCCTATCGACGATCACTGGAGTGTTGGTTTCGGTGTGTACGCCCCTTTCGGTCTGGTAACCGAATATGAAGACGAAGCAGCCAGCCGCTACTGGGGCAAGAAAAGCTACGTTGAAGTCATCACCTTCCAGCCCACTGTCAGCTACGCCTTCAACGACAAGGTGTCGATCGGTTTCGGCCCGACCTTCAACCGCATCAAGGGCGAGCTGAGCTCCAACGTTCTGAATCCTCGCTCACCTGGCCGCAATGACGGCGAAGTGAAAATCAAGGGTGACGACACCGCCGTTGGCTACAACATCGGCGTGCTGGTTCAGGCTACCGACAAGACCCGCCTGGGCCTGACCTACCACTCGATGGTCGACTACAAGCTCGAAGGCAACACCAAGATCAACTCTGCCCTGATCGGCCCGTTCAGCGGCAGCAAATTTGACGCTGAACTGAAGATCAAGACCCCGGAATCCGTGGACCTCTCGGTCACCCACGAGCTGGATGACCAGTGGACCCTCTACGCGGGCAGCACCTGGACCCGCTGGAGCCGCCTGGAAGCGATCACCGTGCAGAACGAGGTACCTGCCCCACTGGCCCGTCAGTTCGGCACCATCAACGAAGACCAGAACTGGCACGACACCTGGGCGCATGCCATCGGTGCATCGTACAAGCTGAACAAAGAGTGGGTACTACGCACCGGCTTCACCGTCGACCAGTCGCCGACCAACAACCACGACCGTTCGCCGCGCATCCCGACTGGCGACCGCAAGGTGCTCAGCCTGGGCGCCGGCTGGAGCCCGAACGACGACATGACCATCGACCTGGCCTACTCCTACCTGTGGGAAGAAGACACCAAGGTCAACCTGAGCAGCCCGACCAAGGGTGCGTACAACGCCAAGTATGAGAACAGCGCTCACGGTATCGGTGCGTCGCTCACCTACCGTTTCTGATTCAACGCTGGCCACACAAAAAACCGCCGATTTCGGCGGTTTTTTCATGGCTGCTCACTGGACCAGAGCTGTCCCAGATTTTCCCTGAGGTAGTCCATGAACACCCGCACCTTGGGCGTCATGGCGAAGCGGTCAGCTACACACAGGTAGATGTCCATCGGCTCGGTCTGGGCATAGGCCTGGGCGGGCTGTGAGTATTCAAACAGTGCCACCAGCTGTCCTCGTTCGATCAAGGGCCGGGCAACAAAGTCCGCCAGGCGCGCGATCCCCCCATGGTTGACTGCCATCTGGGTGAGCACATCGATATCGTCGCTGATCAGCACATCAGCAAACTCGGCATCGAAACGTAAACCGTCGCGTACAAACCCCCAACGCAGGAAACGCCCATCCACCGGGTAGCGAAATACCAGGCAACGATGCTGCTTGAGCTGTTCCGGTGCGCCTGGCCATCCCGCCTGGGCCAGGTAGTCGGGTGAGGCGCAACAAATAAAGGGCACTTGCGCTATACGCCGCGCCAACAGGCCATCGTCCAGTTGCGGCTTGATGCGGATACTGACGTCGACCCCTTCCTGCACATGATTGACCCGACGATCATTCGTAACCAGTTCAATCGAAAGCTGCGGATAGCGTGCACTGAAGCCCGGAATCAACGGTGCCAGCACATGACGGCCGAATGCCGAGGACGAGGCGATGCACAGGCGCCCCTTCGGCTCGCATTCAGGTGTCGTGACCGCCAGGTGCGCCTGTTCGAGGTCACGCTCGATGTGCTTGACCTTCTCGTAATAGAGTGTGCCGTTGGGTGTTAACGCCATGCTGCGCGTGGTCCGCGACAACAGCCTCACCTGCAGATGAGCTTCCAGCCGGGCAATGTTCTGACTGACCGCCGCCGCACTCAACCCCAGGGTTCTGGCGCCACCGGCAATGCTGCCCGCTTCGACAACCTTGATAAAACTCTTGATCGAGCCCAGCAGATTCATACAGAACGGTCCGGTATTCGTAAGAATCTCTTTATAAAGACCTAAGCCAGACTCGTCTACCTGAACCCCTGTCACGATTGTTAGGCTTCGACCTCAACACCACACAAGGAACCCCCATGACGACACCGCATGCCGTCCGTAGCCGACGCAAACTCGGCGTTCGCGCCACCCCTTACGTCTTCGCCTTCTACATGTCAGCGATCATGGCGTTACTGATGTGTTTCGTGATCACTGCCGCCAACGCCGGCATCGACGCGAACTACCTGAGCAATGTGCTCAAGGCCTATCAGCTGGCCATGCCGGTGGCGTTTGCCTGCGTACTGGTGGTGCGCCCCATCGTGCTCAAACTGGTGGCCTGGACGGTTCACCCCGCCCAGTAACACGGCACTTCACGGCTGCGAGGCGATAGCCTTCTCGATAGCGGCCGTGAACTTGGGATCATCCGGTTTGGTCAGGCTGGGGAAACTGGCGATTACCTTACCTTGGCGATCGACTACATATTTGTAGAAGTTCCACTTGGGTGCGTTGGTTTGCTCGGCCAACCCCTTGAACAACGCAATGACATCGTCGCCACGTACCGGCTGCGGCTTGGTCATGGTGAAGGTGACACCGTAGTTGGCGTAGCAGACCTTGGCGGTCTTCTCGATGTCGGTGTCCTCCTGCTTGAAGTCGTTGGACGGTACTCCGAGCATTTCCAGGCCTTGCCCCTTGTACGTCTTGTAGACGCTTTCAAGCCCCTCGAACTGCGGGGCGAAACCGCAGTAGCTGGCGGTGTTGACCACCACCAGCGGCTTGCCGGCAAAACGCTCGCACAGGTCGATCTGCTCTTTGCCACGCAACTCCGGCAGGCTGCCCTGGTCTTTCAGCAGCGCCGGGCAGTCGGCTGCCTGCGCCGTTGCCGCCGCCATCAGGGTGAACAGTGGAACCAACATCCAGCGTGTGCGCATCATCGTCTCTCCTTTGAGCCTGAATACCGTATCCAGAATACGCTTAGCACACGCCCATGCCCAACTGCATCAACGCCAGGCCGCCCTCATGCCAGCCCCACCAGATCAGGGCCAGCAGTAGGAGCGCGGCCAAGGCCAGAAGCCCGCGCAGCGCCAACCGACTCATGCCGCTTGCGCCTGCAGGCGCGCTACAGGGCGCTCGCGCACCGGCCAGTTGAGGGCTGCGGCCAGCAGGCTGAGCAGGATCGAGATCTGCCAGACCAGGTCGTAGTTGCCGGTTTGGTCGTACACCACGCCGCCCAACCAGCCGCCCAGGAACGCACCCAGCTGGTGGAACAGGAACACAATGCCGCCAAGCATCGACAGGTTACGTACACCGAACAGGGTCGCCACCGTGCCGTTGGTCAGCGGCACTGTCGACAGCCACAGCAAGCCCATGGCGATGCCAAACAGGTAGGCACTGAATTGGGTGACTGGCGCCCACAGGAACAGCACGATCACTACTGCGCGCAACAGATAGAGCGCCGTCAGCAAACGCGGCTTGGACATCCGCCCGCCCAGCCAGCCGGCGGTGTAAGTGCCGACGATATTGAACAAACCCACCAGCGCCAGCACCGTGGTGCCAATGGTTGCCGGCAGGTGCTGGTCAACCAGATAGGCCGGCAGATGCACGCCGATAAACACCACCTGGAAACCACAGACGAAAAAGCCCAGCGACAGCAACCAGAACCCGGAATGCGAGCAGGCTTCACGCAGCGCCTGGCCCAGGCTTTGCTCGGTGCCATGGCTAGGCAGCGGCTGATCCTTCAGCAGGCCAACCAGCGGCACGATGAACGCCACCAGCAAGCCCAGCACCAGCAAGGCTGCCGACCAGCCAAGCCAGCCGATCAGGCCAAGGGTGCCCGGCAGCATGGCAAATTGCCCGAAAGAACCGGCAGCGCTGGCAATGCCCATGGCCATGCTGCGCTTCTCTGCGGGTACGGCACGACCGACCACGCCGAGGATGACCGAGAACGAGGTGCCGGACAGGCCAATGCCAATCAGCAGGCCAGCGCTCAACGACAGTGTCAGCGCCGAATCGGACATCCCCATCAACACCAGGCCTACGGCATAGAGGATGCCGCCGACCATCACCACTTTGGCCGCGCCGAGGCGGTCGGCCAGGGCGCCGGCGAAGGGTTGCGCCAGTCCCCAGATCAGGTTCTGCAAGGCAATAGCGAAGGCGAACACCTCCCGCCCCCAGCCAAAGTCCGCACTCATGGGGGCCAGAAACAGGCCGAAGCCATGCCGCACACCCAGCGAGAGGGCGAGGATCAATGCCGCCCCCAAGAGAATCCAACCACTGGTTCGCCATACCGATGTCATTATTGTTTTCTCCACAACGCCGCAAGGTTATACGGGTATATACCCGCTTTAAGTCGGATAAAGCTCAGGCAAGTAGCTCGAGCAGGCGTACCAGTTCATCGCGCTGCCCTTCACCGAGGGTATCGATCAAGCTTGTCTGGGCTTTTTCCCAGGCCGGCTCGGCCACCTGCAAACGCTCGCGGCCCTGATCGGTCAGCAGCACCAGCCGATTGCGCAGATCGCGGCCTTCGGCCAGCGCCACCAGCCCTTCGGCTTCCAGCACCCGCAGGTTACGTCCCAGGGTGCTGCGGTCCAGGCCCATGGCTTCGGCCAGGGTCGAAATACTCGGCTGGTCGAGACGACGCAAATGGCGCAGCAGAGAAAACTGCGCAACATTGATCCCAAAACCTTCGAGGGCCTCGTCATAGTGCCGGCTGACCCCACGGGCAGCACGACGCAGGTGGGTACAGATGCATTCACTGGTCAACATGATTACGTGTATATACCCGCATAATTCCCAGAGCAAGCATTTCCTGATCAGATTAAGGCTGCAGGCGCTTGCGAATCGGCTCGAACGCCGGCGTCACCTGGCGTTTGATCGGGTCCGCAAGCCCTTGCTCTATGGCCTGCCAATAGGCCCAGGGCACCTTGGCGCTGCCCAGCTCATAGTCCATGCCGTCCCAGCTATCCTCACGAAAGCTGTAAAACGCCCAGTGCAGTTTTGCCTGGTCAAGCGTCACCAGCACGTCCTCCAGGTACTGTCGGCAACCCGGCAAGCGGCGCATGCAACCGAACTCGCCGGCCACCAGACGGCGGGTAGGCACGTTATGCGTTTGCGCCCATTGCAAGGGGCTTTGCAAGTAAGCCTCGACCCTGGCGCGGTCCCATGTTTGCTGCTGACCGGCAAATTTCACCGACCCGGGGTAGGCGTAAGGCGTTACGCGGTTCATGTTCGGTGCGCTGGTGGCTTCGTAGGGTTCGTACATGTGAAAGCTGTAGAGCACGCGCGAATCCGCCAACGCACCCGGCCAGTAGGCAAAGGCATCGGCGCCGGCGTACCAGCCGGCGTCGACCATTACCGGCGTCAACGGGTCCACTTCGCGAATAGCTGCAATGATCTGCGCGTACAAGGCCGGCAGGTCACGGGCACTGCCCTGCTGCTGCTGATACCAGGTGCGCATGTCTGCCGCCGGCGCATGCTCGGCAAGCCCGCCCATTTTCTCCGGCGCCGGCTCGTTGATCAGGTTATAGGCGGCGATTGCCGGATGGTCCTTGAGCGCCGCAGCCAGATCGCGCCAGAACGCTGCCGATTGCGACCACCAAGCCTTGTCCTGCCACAGGCGGTCGTCGAAGCGGTCATGGTTGTTTTGCGCCCAGCGCATGCCTGGCAGAGAAAGCGGCGCAATGACTACCTTGAGGCCGGCGGCATGGGCAGCATCGAGAGTCTTGCGCAGTTGCAGCAGATCTTCGGCGACCAGCCCCTTGTAGCCATCAGCATCGCCCAGGAGAAAATCGCGACCGGCCGGCTGCCACTTGTCGTAAGACAGGCGCACCCAGGTCGCGCCATAGTCCTCGAGCGCCTGGAAGTACGCCTGATCAGGTGGCAGCCGATTGAAGCTGTTGCCACCGTAACGAGGGACATCCCAGAACTCGATCAGGTCGGCAGCCTTGGCGCTGCCAAACCAACAGAACAGGGCCAGCAGCCCGCCTTGCAGTAATCCCTTCATATGCCACCACCCCCGACAAAGAAGGCGCAGCATACGCCTTGCACTGCCAGGGGAAAGGGCCCCATGAATGCTGGAAATTACAGCGCCAGGCTGAGTAAAACCGTCAACTCCAGCAATTCCAGGAGCGCTCCCGCCGTGTCACCGGTTGTCCCGCCCAAGCGCCGAATCATCACGCGACGTAACCAGAAAAAAGCCACAGCCGTGACGACCAGAACATACAAACCTTGCAGACCCGCCAGAAACACGCACAAGACGCAGCTGGCCAGCAGCACCCATACCCCCGTCTGCCGTGGCAAGTGATCAGCCAGCGCCTGGCCCAACCCTCCTGCCCGTACATACGGCGTGGACAGAAACAGCCCCAGCATTGCCGCTCGGCCTAGTAACGGCGCGAGTATCAGCAACAGCCCCTGATCACGCTCCACCAGCACCAGCAATGCGCAGAATTTGAGCAGCAACACCAACACCAGGGTTACCACGGCAATCGGCCCGCTGCGCGGGTCTTTCATGATCTCCAGGGTTCGCTCGCGGTCGCCGAAACCGCCCAGCCAGGCATCGGCACTGTCGGCCAGGCCATCCAGATGCAGGCCACCACTGAGCAGTACCCAGGCGCTGAGCAGCAACGCTGTGTGCAGCAACAACGGACTGCCGTCGAGTACCGTGTTCAGCCCCCACAGCAACACGCCAAACAGCAGTCCCACCACCGGGTAGAACAGTAGCGAGCGGCCCATCTGTTCAGGTCTCGGCATCCCCGGCAGACGCACCGGCAAGCTGCTGAGAAACTGCAAGGCAATCCAGAACGCGAGCATCTCAGTGCACTTCCCGCAGGCTGCCGTCGGCCAGCACCTCAAGTCGGCACAAGGCGCCATGGCCGACTTCGACCTGCAGCAACTGCTCTCGAGGCAAACCTCTGGCCCGCGCCAGCAACAAACGCATCACGCCACCATGGGTGACCAGCAACAGGTGCTTGCCGGTGTGCTCCCGGTGCAAGTCGGCAATGGCTGTCAGCACCCGAGCGGAGAAGTCGATCACCGCCTCGCCGCCGGGTGGCGTGAAGGCATAGGGATCCGACCAGAACCGTCCCAGTTGCTGTTCATGGGTGAGCATCAGTTCGGCGGCACTGCACCCTTCCCACTCGCCAAAATGCAGCTCCTGTAACCCCGGCGCCAGTTGCAGTGGGAGGTGCAGTTGCTCACCCAGTGCCTGGGCAAAGCGTGCACAGCGTTGCAAGGGTGAACTGATCAGCGCCTGCCAAGGCCCAGCCCCCTCCACCGCCGCCTGCATCTGCCCCCAGCCCTTGGCTGTCAGCGCATCATCCAGGCTGCCGCGCAGGCCGCCACCGAGCTCGGTTTCGCCGTGACGCAGGAGGTCGATGATCATGCCGGACGGTCTGCCACAGCGGCTTCGGCGAAAGTCGCCATCTGCCCGTGCAGGGCACAGGCCAGACGCAAAACCGGCACCGCCAGTGCCGCTCCACTGCCCTCGCCCAGACGCAAACCGAGTTCCAGAACCGGCTCGGCATCCAGTTCGGCCAGCACCCGCCGGTGCCCGGGTTCGGCACCACAGTGACCGAACAACAGCCAGTCACGACAACCGGGATTGATCTTCACCGCGAGCAATGCCGCAACGGTGCAGATAAAGCCGTCAATCAATACGGCGACGCCGGCCTGGGCACACCCCAAGTAGGCACCGACCAAGGCGGCAATTTCAAACCCGCCAAAGCACAACAACGACTGCAACGGGTCCCCCGACAGGTCGCCATGCAGCGCCAACGCGCGCGCGATGACCTCAGCCTTGTGCTGAACGCCAGCGGCATCCAGCCCGGTACCCGGCCCGCTAAGCTCGCTGGCCGGACACTTGAGTAACGCGCATGCCAAGGCACTGGCGGCGGTGGTATTGCCGATGCCCATCTCGCCGCCAATAAACAGCTGGGCACCACTGGCCGCCGCACGCAAGGCACTCTCACGCCCGCCTTGGAGCGCTTGCAACCCTTGCTCACGGGTCATTGCCGGGGCCAGGGCAAAGTTCGCCGTGCCCGGCCCCACGCGCAGGTGACGCACCCCTGGCAGGTTCAAGTGCGGATCGACGGTACCGAGGTCTACTACCTCCAGCTGCGCATTCAACTGACGCGCCAGCACGCTGATTGCCGCACCACCGCCGACAAAGTTCTGCAGCATCTGCCCGGTCACGGCCTGGGGATAGGCCGAGATACCTTCAGCGACCACACCATGATCGCCGGCGAAGATCGCGATACTGACCTGGTCCAGGCAGGGTTTGAGTTGCCCCTGCAAGCCAGCAAGCTGCACCGCGACCAGTTCCAGCCGCCCCAGCGAGCCAGCCGGCTTGGTCAATTGCAGTTGACGCGCCAGGGCCTGCTCGCAGGCAGCCAGATCAACGACGCGGCAGGCATCAAGCCACCAGTTCTGAGTCATGGTGCAGTTCCTTTCAGGGTAAGGGGCAGGCCGGCGACGGTGAGCACCACGCGGTGGCAACGCTCGGCAATCGCCTGATGCAACCAGCCGGCTTCATCGACGTAGCGGCGGGTCAGCTCACCCAGCGGCACCACGCCCAGGCCAGTCTCGTTGCTGACCAGAATGATCTCGCCGGGCAACTCGGCCAGGCACTCGAGCAACGCGGTACGCTCGGCCAGCAGTCGCTCGGGGTTGTCCAGCATCAGCAGGTTGGTCAGCCACAGAGTCAGGCAGTCCACCAACAGGCAACGCTCGGCGCTGGCATTGACGCGCAGGACCTGCGCCAGGGCCAGCGGTTCTTCAACCAGCCCCCAGGTGGACGGTCGGCGCTCACGGTGCAGTTGCACCCGGGCATTCATTTCACCATCCAGCGGTTCGCTGGTAGCGATGTAGGTAACGGCCAAGCCACTGCGCTCGGCCAGCTGTTCGGCCAGGCGGCTCTTGCCGGAGCGGGCGCCACCGAGAATCAGGTTGAGCATGTCAGTTCAGTCCGCACAGTTGACGTAGACGCGTGGTATCCAGGTGCTGCTCGACCAGGTCAGCCAGGCGCTCGATATCGCGTTCGCGCAGCGCCTGGTAATCGACGTGTTCGACCTCGTGCAAGCCCGCCCAGCGCAACAGCGCCGCGCAGGATTGCGGGCTTTCGAACAGGCCATGCAGGTAAGTGGCGAGGATCTGTCCGTCGGCACTGATCGCACCGTCACTGCGCCCCTCTGCCAACTGCACCGCAGGACGCTGCAGCGCCGCGCCTTGTGTGACGCCGGCATGGATTTCATAGCCGCTGATCGGCGCCTGCTCCAGCTGCAAGGTACCGGCGACGTTGCGCAGCTGCTTATGCGCCTCCAGTACGGTGACGAAGTCGAGCAGGCCTAACCCATCACTGCTGCCAGCCTCCCCTTCCAGTCCCAGTGGATCGTCCACCCGCTGACCGAGCATCTGCAGACCGCCGCAGATACCCAGCACCTTGCCGCCATAGCGTAGATGGCGACTGATGGCCTGGTCCCAGCCACGGGCACGCAACTGCGCCAGATCGCCGCGCACGCTTTTGGAGCCCGGCAGGATGATCAGGTCCGCGGGCGGAATGGGATCGCCAGGGCCGATGAACTGCAGGTCGACTTGTGGGTGCAGGCGCAGCGGGTCGAAATCAGTGTGATTGCTGATGCGCGGCAGCACCGGCACGATCACTTTGAGTGCACGCGCGGCCTTGTCACCCTGGCGCTGGTCGATGCCGTCTTCGGCTTCCAGGTGCAGATCCATCACATAGGGCAGCACGCCCAACACCGGCTTGCCGGTGCGCGCCTCAAGCCAGTCCAGGCCTGGCTGCAGCAAGGCGATGTCACCGCGAAAGCGGTTGATGACAAAGCCTTTGACCCGCGCCTGTTCGCTGGTCGAGAGCAATTCCAGGGTACCGACCAGATGGGCGAACACCCCACCACGGTTGATGTCGGCAATCAGGATCACCGGACAGTCCACCGCTTCGGCAAAGCCCATGTTGGCGATATCACCGGCACGCAGGTTGATCTCCGCAGGTGAGCCCGCGCCCTCGACCATCACCACCGGGTACTGCGTACGCAAGCGCTGGTGTGAATCCAGTACCGCCTGCATGGCGATGACCTTGTAATCGTGATACGCCACGGCGTTCATGCTGGTAACCGCACGGCCATGGACGATCACTTGGGCACCGGTGTCGCTGTTGGGCTTGAGCAGCACCGGGTTCATGTCGGTATGCGGCGCCAGCCCGGCCGCCTGCGCCTGCACAGCCTGGGCCCGGCCGATTTCGCCGCCGTCTGCGGTCACGGCACTGTTGAGCGCCATGTTCTGCGGTTTGAACGGCACCACCGCGACGCCCTGGCGCAACAGCCAGCGACACAGCGCGGTAACCAGCGTGCTCTTGCCGGCATCGGAGGTGGTGCCCTGCACCATCAGGGTACTCATGACTGCTCCTTGCGGTAATCGTTGAAAGCCTGTTGCAGGCGCTGAAAATCCGCTGCTGTGGCCGGCAGGCCGAAGCGCAGGCTGGCGGGCTGGTTGAACAGACGCAGCAAAATGCCCCGTTGGGCCATGAACTCATGCAACTGCTCAGCCTGATCGGTGACCAGATACTGAAACAGATCGCAGCCACCGTCAGGACTAAAGCCCGCAGCGCTGATCAAGGTTTCCAACTGCCGGCTGGCCGCCGCGCAACGAGCAATCTGACGCTGGTGGGCGGCGCTGTCGAGCAGGCAGGCCTGACCCAGAATCCGTGTGGGCCCGCTGACGGTCCAGGGCCCCAGCAGTTCGGCCAGGCGCTGCAACAATTCAGGCTCAGCCAGGACAAAGCCCAGCCGTACACCCGCCAGGCCAAAGAATTTCCCAAACGAGCGCAGCACGATCAGGCCCGGGCGTTCGGCATGGGCGCCAATGCTGTACTGCGGGGTGTTGTCCATAAAGGCTTCGTCGACCAGCAACCAGCCGCCGCGCCGCGCCAGGCGGGCATGCCAGTCCAGCAACTGCTCAGCCTTGAGCAAACAGCCGGTGGGATTATTCGGGTTGACCACGACCAGCACATCGAGGCTGTCGAGCAGGTCGTCGACGTGCTCGCCCTGCAACTCCAGCACCTGATGCCCAGCACGCCGCCAGCCCTCGGCATGTTCGGCGTAACACGGCGACAGTACGCCCACCGTGCCGCGTGCGCGCAGGTGCGGCAAAGCCTGGATCGCGGCCTGTGAGCCCGCTACCGGTAGTACTTGCTTGACCCGGTAATACTCGGCTGCAGCCTGCTCCAGACCGTCGTCGGTTTCCGGCAAGCGCGCCCAGGCACGCAGCGGAATCTCCGGAATGTCATAGGACCAGGGCGCAATGCCGCTGGACAGGTCCAGCCAGTGTTCCCGGGCAATACCGTAGTGTTGCACTGCGCGCTGCAGGCGCCCACCGTGCTCAAGCATAGAATTCAGCTCCCAGACACAACAGCAGCAACCACAACCACACGCCCTGGCACACCAGGCGCCAGCCACGTTCAATCGCATCGGCATCCGCCACCGGGCCTTCGCCCAGTTGCGCACGTTCATGCAGTTCACCGTGATACACCGCCGGGCCACCCAGCTCCACGCCCAGCGCACCGGCACCAGCCGCCATCACCGGACCGGCATTGGGGCTGTCCCACAGCGGTGCCTGGCGGCGCCAGCACGACAGGGCCAGACGGGTCTTGCCAAGCAACGCGTAGGTCAGCGCCACCAGCCGGGCAGGAATGTAGTTGAGCAGGTCGTCGATCCGCGCAGCCGCCCAGCCGAAGCGCTCGAAGCGTTCATTGCGGTAGCCCCACATCGCATCCAGGGTATTGCTCAGGCGATAGAGCACGACACCCGGCGCCCCGGCCACGACAAACCAGAACAGTGCGGCGAATACCGCATCGCTGCCGTTTTCCAGCACCGACTCGGTGGCCGCGCGAGCCACGGCAGTGTCGTCCAGCTCGCGGGTTTCGCGGCTGACCAGAAAGCCCACGCGACGGCGCGCTTCGTCCAGGTCACCGCGACGCAAGGCGTCGGCCACCGGGGTCACGTGCTCGCCCAGGCTGCGCAAACCCAAGGCGCAATACAGGGCCAGCACTTCCACCAACCAGCCGATATAGGGCAGCCAGGACAGCAAGGTAGCCAATAAGGTCAGAGGAATCACCGCCAGGAACCAGGCCGTCACACCATGGCTGCGCCAGCCACGGCCCGCCGCATTGAAGCGCTGCTCCAGGCGCCCGGCCAGACGGCCGAAGGCAACCAGCGGATGCCGGCGCTGGGGCTCCCCCAACAGTGCATCCAGCGCAACTCCGGCAACGGTCAGCAACGCCACACTCATCAAGACTCTCCCCACTGATTTTCAAACAGCATGTCGCTTAACGGCCGCGCCGTGGTCCAGCCCTCCAGCACCAGCATCGGTGCCGGGTAGAACGCCTGCACCGGGCCCAGGCAGAGAATCGCCAGCGGCTTGGCGCCACTCGGCATACCCAGCAGCTCGGCCAGCGCCTGGGGTTCGAACAATGAAACCCAGCCCATGCCCAAACCTTCGGCGCGCGCCGCCAGCCAGAGGTTCTGGATGGCACACGACAACGAGGCCAGGTCCATCTCCGGCAAAGTACGGCGACCGAAAATGTGTTTCTCGCGGTCGTCCATCAAGGCCGCCACCAGCACTTCGGCGCAGTCGCTGATACCTTCGACCTTGAGCTTCATGAATTCATCCGAGCGCTCGCCCAGGGCTTCGGCGGTACGCACGCGCTCCGCTTCCACCAACCCCTGGATGCGCTGGCGCAGATCGCGATCGGTGATGCGGATAAAGCGCCAGGGCTGCATCAGACCGACGCTGGGCGCCTGATGCGCCGCTTGAAGCAGGCGCGCCAGCAGTTCGGGCGCTACCTCGCCTTTGATGAAGTGGCGCATGTCGCGCCGCTCGCCGATGGCCCGGTAAACCGCCGCGCGCTCGGCCTCGCTGAAAGCCTGGTCGCTCATGATGCCAACAGCGCCGCCGCCGCTTGCGGGTTGGAGGCGAAGTAGAAATGCACGTAGGACGCCGTCAGTCGTCCGCTGCGGTAGACCGCCTCAGCGCCACGGCCACCGTTGGGGCTGTGTCCGCGGGCAATCGGCTGCAGTGCAGTCGTGGTCAGCGAGTGGTGGTAGGTGTGCCCGCGCAAGGTGCCCTCGGGCAGCTCGACGGCTTGCAGCGCCAAGGCTGCCAGGCGCTTCTGCATTACCGCCTCGCCCTCCAGCAATCCCAGTAACTCGGCACGCGCCCCGGCGACATCGGTGAGGGCATCGAGCAGGTAGAGCATGCCGCCACATTCGGCGAGCAACGGCTTGCCCGCCTGATGATGGCTGCGGATCGCGGTAAGCATCGAATCATTGGCAGCCAGCGCCTGGTGATGCAGTTCCGGATAGCCACCCGGCAGGTAGAGACTGTCAGCCTGTGGCAGCACCTGGTCATGCAGCGGCGAAAAGAACTTCAGCTCGGCGCCCATGGCCCGCAGCAGGTCGAGGTTGGCGCCATAGGTGAAGGCGAAGGCTTCATCCCGGGCCACGGCGATCGTCACCCCGTCGAGCAAGGGCTCGATGGCTTGCGGGGTCGGTGCTGCGAAAGCCACTGCCGGAGGCAAGGACGACTCACAACTGGCACCCAGGGCTGCTGCCGCGGCGTCCAGGCGAGCATCCAGATCATTGAGTTCGCTGGCCTGGACCAGACCCAGATGCCGGCTCGGCAATTCGATCCCGGTCTCCCGCGACAGGCCGCCGTACCAGCGCAGCCCCTCGGTCAGGCTACCTTCAAGCAACTGGGCGTGACGCAGGGTGCCGACCCGGTTGGCCAGCACCCCGGCAAAAGGCAGGTCCGGCTGATAACGCGCCAGGCCCAGGGCCAGGGCGCCGAAGGTCTGGGCCATTGCAGTGCCGTCGATCACCGCCAGCACCGGCACGTTGAAGTGACGCGCCAGATCGGCGCTCGACGGCGTACCGTCGAACAGGCCCATGACCCCTTCGATCAGGATCAGATCAGCATCACCCGCGGCTTCCCAGAGCAGCCGCCGGCTTTCCTGTTCACCGACCATCCACAGGTCAAGCTGGTACACCGGGGCACCGCTGGCCCGTTCGAGAATCATCGGGTCAAGAAAGTCAGGGCCGCATTTGAACACCCGCACCTTGCGCCCAAGATTGCGGTGCAGCCGCGCCAGCGCGGCGGTCACGGTGGTCTTGCCCTGGCCCGAGGCCGGGGCGGCAATCAGCACCGCCGGACAGTGGCGCGTGTCACTCATAGCTCAACGCCCTTCTGGGCACGGATGCCGGCCTGGAAGGCGTGTTTGATCATGCCCATCTCAGTGACGGTGTCGGCCAGTTCGATCATTTCATCCTTGGCCCCGCGACCGGTGACCACCACATGCTGCATCGGTGGACGCGCCTGCAGGTCGCTGAGCACTTGTTCGAGGTCGAGATAGCCGTGCTTGAGGGCAATGTTCAGTTCATCGAGCACCACAAAGGTGATCGTCGGGTCTTGCAGTAACTGGCGCGAGACCGCCCAGGCGGCCTCTGCCGCGGCGATGTCACGCTGGCGGTCCTGGGTTTCCCAGGTGAAGCCCTCGCCCATCACGTGATAGCGCACCTGCTCGGGAAAGCGCCGGAAGAACAACTCTTCACCCGTGCTGTTGCGGCCTTTGATGAACTGCACCACGCCGCACTGCATACCATGGCCCATAGCCCGGGCGAGCATGCCGAAGGCCGAACTGCTCTTGCCCTTGCCGTTGCCGCTGAGCACCAGCAGCAAGCCGCATTCGTTGGGGGCGTTGGCAATACGCTCGTCGATTACCGCCTTCTTGCGCAGCATACGTGCCAGGTGGCGTTCGTCACGCTCAGTGGATTCAGTCATCGAAGTCTCCGCATAGCCCTGTCAATCCGTTCGCAACGAGCCTAGCAGCACAGGGCTGCACAGCGTTCGCGGCAAAGAGATGGCAACAGATGAATGGATAAGGCAGACGGAGAAACGCGCAGGGCTGCGGCACAGGCCGAAGGGTACGCGCATCACCCTCCGTGATGCCGTTGGCTGTTACAGGCCGGTCTCCGGGCTTGTGAGCGGGGCCATGAACACCCAGGGTCGCGCGCCTTCCCGGGTGCGATCACCCAGTGGCCGTGCGCAGCCTTGACTCACCTACCGTTGCGGGGGCAGCGCCGGACTCGCACGCGATTGCGCGCCCACCGGCTTCCCTGTTTCACCCTGCCAGGCCACAGCCCACAGAGCACCTGAAACAAGTCGCGAAGGTTAGAGGGTTGCATCCGGAGCGTCAATGAAAGGCGCAGCACTGGCCTGGATCAATGGCGTCTTTGTCATCTTGTGCCACCCTGACAACAGTGATATCAAATAGCCATATTTTGGCTATCTCGATTACAACTATAAAGGAGAGAGCGGCATGCAAGGTCTGATCATTAATAACCCGCGCCTGGAATTCCTGCGCCCGGCCCTGGAACGCTGGGTCGAATGCATCGACCGCTGCAACCAGACTCTGGGCGACGGTGAGGCCCCTTACTGGCACGGCGCCCAAGCGAACCTCGGCGTGCTCTCGGCCGCGGCCTGGCAAGCCGAGCTGATCACCTTGCAACATCACCAGAGCAAAAAGCAGCGTGACGAAGGTGAGCGTGAAGGTTACTGCGACCTGTATATCGCCAACCGCGAAGAAGCCGCTTACCTGCAAGCCAGCCAGCGCTGGCCGCGCATAGCCCGCCTGGACCTGCACAACGCCCTGCAGGAAACCGTGTTTGCCGCGCGCCAGGTGGCTGCCCCCAGCCAGCTCAAGGTCGCCGCCCTGTTTGCCAGCCCCTGGAAGGCCGGACAACACGCCAGCCCCGAAGAACTCCAGGACCTGGTTGACGACCTGCAAAAACACACCGCCTGTGCCATTGCCTGGTATTTCCCTTATGCCTACCGCAAGCTGCACAACGAAGCCGGACAGTACCATCCGGGGGTCGCACTGCTGCTCAAGCAGGCCTGAGCAACGGAACCTCGCGCATGTTGCGCGCCTCTACTTTCAACAGAGGCCAACTTTGCGAGGGCAACGCCATGCACATGACCCGGAAAGCCTTGCTGCTGGCAGTGGCTGCAGCCGTGAGCGGCTGCGGCGAGACCGCCCGCCTGGAGGTCAGTGATGGATTCGGGCCATCGCCACAACTACCCGAGCCGAACAAGACCCTGATCCCCACCGTCAACATCGCCCCGGCCATCGGCTGGCCTCAAGGCGTGAAGCCGGTGGCCGCGCCCGGTACCCGGGTGACCGCTTTCGCCGAAGGCCTGGATCACCCGCGCTGGCTGTATGTCCTGCCCAATGGCGATGTTCTGGTGGCAGAAACCAACGCCCCGCCCAAGCCCGAGGACGGCAAGGGCATTCGTGGCTGGGTGATGGGCAAGGTGATGAGCCGCGCCGGTGCCGGCGTGCCCAGCGCCAACCGCATCAGCCTGCTGCGCGACAGCGACAATGATGGCGTGGCCGAAACCCGCACGACCTTTATCGAAAACCTCAATTCCCCGTTTGGCATGACCCTGGTCGGCAACGATTTCTATGTGGCCGACACCGACCGCCTCCTACGCTTTCGGTACCAGCCCGGGGCTACTGCGATTACCTCGCCTGGCACACTGGTGGCCGAACTACCCGGTGGCCCGCTGAACCATCACTGGACCAAGAACGTCATCGCCAGCCGCGACGGCAAAAAGCTCTACGTTACCGTCGGCTCCAACAGCAATGTCGGTGAGAACGGCATGGACCAGGAAAAAGGCCGCGCCGCCATCTGGGAAGTCGATCCGGCCAACGGCCAGAAGCGCCTGTTTGCCACGGGCCTGCGCAATCCCAATGGCATGGCCTGGGAGCCGCATAGTGGACAATTGTGGACCGCAGTCAACGAACGGGACGAGATCGGCAGCGATCTGGTGCCCGACTACATCACCTCGGTCAAGGACGGTGGATTCTACGGTTGGCCCTACAGCTATTACGGCCAGCACGTCGATGAACGGGTCAGCCCGCAGGATCCGCAACTGGTCGCCAAAGCCATTGCGCCTGATTACGCCGTAGGGCCGCACACCGCCTCACTGGGTCTGACCTTTGCTGAGCCCGGCGTATTGCCGCCACCCTTTGAGCAAGGTGCATTCATTGGTCAGCACGGTTCCTGGAACCGCAAGCCGCACAGTGGCTACAAAGTGATCTTCGTGCCATTCAGCACCGCCGGTAAACCGGCCGGCAAGCCGATCGACCTGCTGACAGGCTTTCTCAATGACGAAGGCAAGGCCATGGGGCGGCCGGTGGGGGTGATCAACGATCAACGCGGTGGTGTGCTGGTGGCCGATGATGTCGGCAACAAGATCTGGCGGGTGAGTAAAGCCCAGTAACCGCATCGGGGGGGGGGGGAAGGGAGCGCGATAAAAGAAATGGGACGAGGAGGGGGATGATAA
>NZ_JBMOWO010000002.1:0-23727 GCF_049310525.1 Pseudomonas sp. GZD-222 | reverse complement strand
CCAATCCCCCTCCCACTGGTTTCCCTGGTGGGAGCGTGTTTCCCCCGCGATTCAACGCTTACGACACAGCGTCAAGCCATCCCCTATGGGCAACATCGACAGGTCCACCCGCGGGTCGTCCTTGAGCGCAAGATTCAACGCCTGGATCGCTCGCGTATCCTCACTGTCCGGCTGCACCTGCAACACCCGCCCACTCCACAGCGTGTTGTCGAACAACACCAGCCCGCCCACACGCAGCAAACGCAGGGACGCTTCCAGATAGTGCGGATAGTTAGCCTTGTCGGCATCGATGAAGATCAGGTCGTAGCGCTCTGAGGGTAGTGTCGCCAGGGTCTGCAAGGCAGGCGCCAGACGCAGTTCGATACGTTCTGCCACCCCGGCCTCCTGCCAGTAGCGCCAGGCAATGGCGTTGTAGCTGCCTTCCAGGTCGCAGCAGAGCAACTGCCCCTGCTCCATCGCCTGGGCCATGCACAGGGCGCTGTATCCAGTGAACGTACCGACCTCAATCGCCCGCTGCGCGCCGATCAAGCGCACCAGCAAGGCCAGCAATTGTCCCTGCTCCGGCGCCACTTGCCAGCGCGCCTCGGGTAATGCCTGGGTTTCGGCGCGCAAACGGGCCAGCAACGGCGTCTCACGCAGAGAAACCGCTTGCAGGTAATGGTAGAGGGCATCGTCGAGGTAGAGCGTTTGTGCAGTCATCGCCTACCTCGCAAGGTCAGGGGTTACGCGCCAGGTGAGTCGGGGCCAGGACCCGTTTGGCGTTGAGGTAGGTTTTGTTCCAGTAGCTGTTGGACAAGTAGTCCAGACGCACCGTTCCACCGGCGGACGGGGCATGCACGAAACGGCCCTCGCCGACGTAGATACCGGCATGGCTGACCTGCGAACCGCCATTGGTGGCGAAGAACACCAGGTCGCCGGATTGCAGGGCGCCACGATCGATAGTGGGCGCACGCACGCCGATCATTTCCCGGGTAGTACGTGGCAAGGCAATGCCGGCAGCGTCACGATAGACATAACCGATCAAGCCACTGCAATCGAAGCCCGAATCCGGTGTGTTACCACCCCAGCGATACGGAGTACCGACCAGCCCCAAGGCACGGAACAGCACATCTTCGGCAACCGGAGAGAAATACACTTGAGGCGCCATGACGGCTGGCTCGACCACCTTGGGCGGGGTCGGGGCATGGCTGGAGCAGGCACCGAGCAGTGCCAGCAGGGAAAACAGAGCGAAGCGCGCCTTTATCGCCATGGTCAGAACATCCTGTCTGAAGCCGTCCGGCGCGGTGGCCGGAAATAGGTGAGAATTTAGATTAGACGCTTTCTGTAAACACGCACGGCGACGAGCTTTTCAGCTACGTCGCCGTGGTACCGCAAGGGGCATGATCAGTTGCGCGAGATGGTGGTCGCAGTCGGGGCCATGGCCAATGCACGTTTAGCTTCGATAAAGGTCTTACTCCAGTAGCGATCACCGAGCTTGTCGATGCGCACACCACCGCTACGGCGGCTGCTGGAATGAATGAACTGGTCGTCACCGAGGTAAATCCCGGCGTGACTGACACGACCGCGACCGTTGGTGCTGAAGAACAACAGGTCACCCGGCTTGAGGTTGTTACGTGCAACCAGCGGGGCCTTCACGTTGATCATTTCGCGGGTCGAGCGCGGCAGGTTGAGGCCAGCCTCTTCGCGGAACAGGTAGCCGATGAAGCCGCTGCAATCAAAGCCGGTGTTCTCGGAGGTGCCGCCAAAACGGTAACGGGTACCGATCAGGGACATGCCGCGTTCGAGAATGTTGTCGGCCAGGGCTGGCAGCTGGTAAGGCTTGCTGCTGGCAAAGTCCTGCAGCTCTTCTTCGGTGGCCAGTTCTTCCTCGAACACCGATGCGGTGGAGGACTTGGGCAGAATCTGAGCGGAAGCCGGCTGTTGAACCTGCTGCTGCGAAACAGGGCTATGAGCCGCGCAGCCAAAAAGCAGGGTCACAAGTGCGAGGGGCACGAGGGGTGCGAAGCGCTTTAGCATGGGCACGACCGTGTCTGGAATTTATAGAGGGGGAAACTATGCCTTCTATCGGTTCGATTTGCAAATTCAATCGAAAAAAATGTGACTTTTATGTGCCGAGGCTCTGGCCCCTGCTTTACCAGCCCAATGTTTCTTTCAAAAACGGGATGGTGAGCTTGCGTTGGGCCTGCAACGAGGCCTGGTCGAGACGTTCGAGCAGATCGAACAACGCGCTCATGCTGCGGGTGCCACGGGTAAGGATGAAGTGCCCGACCTCGTCGGAAAGCTGCAGACCGCGACGCGAAGCGCGCAGTTGCAAGGCGCGCAGTTTGTCTTCGTCAGACAGTGCGCGCATCTGGAAGATCAGCGCCAGGGTCAGGCGCGACTTCAGGTCGGCCAGCTTGATCGGCAACTCCCGCGGTGAACTGGACGCCGCCAGCAGCAAGCGTCGGCCGCTGTCACGCAGGCGGTTGAACAGGTGGAACATGGCCTCTTCCCACTCTGGCTTGCCGGCAATCACATGCAGGTCGTCCAGACACACCAGTTCGTACTGTTCGAGGTTATCCAGCAGCTCGACACCGCGGTCGAGCAGTTGCGCCAGTGGCAGGTAGACGGCGGGTTCGCCCAATTGCTCGAAACGCAGGCAGGCGGCTTGCAGCAGATGAGTACGCCCGACGCCCTGCTTGCCCCAGAGGTAGATCAGGCTTTCGGTCCAGCCGGCGTCGGCTTCGCAGAGTCGCTCGACGTAGCCCAATGCTGCGGCGTTGGCACCCGGGTAGTAGTTGATGAAGGTGGCGTCGTCTCGCAGACGCACACCCAAGGGCAACTGGATCGGTTTCATGCTGGCTGGGCGCTTCCGAAGAACCGCAAGGGGCCTTTTTTGAAAAGTCTGCAAAGTTTATACCCGTGGCGCCCCTCGCACAATCGGCGCGGACCACAAGTAAAATCAAAGGCTTGCATCTATGCCTGGCAATCGATGCAAGCCTATGGCCATCAAGCTAGAGATCCGGGTCGATTTCACCCGCGTACATATCCGACTCTTTATAGAGATCGTGGACATGCCGCAGCAGCACCATGATCACCGCCGCCACCGGCAGCGCCAGCAGAACACCGGTGAATCCGAACAGTTCTCCCCCGGCGAGAATGGCAAAAATCACCGCCACCGGGTGCAGACCGATACGATCCCCCACCAGCAGCGGAGTCAGGACCATGCCCTCGAGCGCCTGGCCGATCATGAACACCGCAGCAATAGCCAGTAGCGGATAAGGATCACCACCGAACTGGAACAACCCGGCAATCATCGCTGCGCCGATACCTATAATGAAGCCCATGTACGGGACGATGGCCGCCAGCCCTGCCAACAGGCCGATCAGCAGGCCGAGCTCAAGCCCCACCAGCATCAGGCCCGAGGCATAGATCACGCCAAGCGCGAGCATCACCAGCAACTGTCCGCGAACGAAGGCGCCGAGCACTTCGTGGCACTCTCCGGCCAGCGCCACCACCCGCTCTTCACGCTGACGTGGCAACAGCCTGCGGATCTTGGCCATCATCAGGTCCCAGTCGCGCAGCAGATAGAAGCTCACCACCGGGATCAGCACCAGGTTGGCCAACCAGCCCAGCAAGGCCAGGCCCGAGGCGGTGGCCTGAGACAGAATGATCCCGACAATGTCGGTGGTCTGGCCCATATGGCCACTGATGGCAGCCTTGATCTTGTCGAACTTCCAGAAACCATCGGCCAGCCCCAGCCGCACCTGCACCCAGGGCAAGGCGTCGTGCTGCAACCAGTCGAGCATCTGCGGCGCCAGCTCATAGAGCCGCACCAGTTGCCTGGCCAGCATCGGCACCAGCACCAGCAACAGCAGGGTCAGCACCAGGGTAAACAAGGTGAAGACCACCACCACGCCCCAGGTGCGCGACAACCCGGCGCGCTCCAGGCGATCAACCAGCGGGTCGGCCAGGTAGGCCAGCATGATACCCACCAAAAACGGCGAAAGAATTGGGTGCAGCCAGTACAACAACGCAGCACACAGCAACGTTACGCCGAGCCATACCCAGCGACGCATATCAGTCATGAACGGCTCCAGGCCAGGTCAGGGGTTACCAACGAAATCGCAGGCCAGTAAAAGGTTTCGGGGCAGCCGCCTGATTCGCTGGCGGATTGGCCGGATCAACAGCCGGCGGCTGTACCGGCGCCTCGGCTGGCAGTTCCTGCAATTTGGCCAGGCCCAACTGGGCGCGTAATTGATCGCTATTGCCAGTCACCTGATAGGTCAGGGTATCGCCGTCGACCTTGTTCAGACGTGCGCCATAGGGTTCCAGCACCCGGCCCAGTTCGGCATAGCGCGCCAGGTTCATACCTTGCACCTGTACCTGCATGTCACTGCTGGCACCCGGGCGGGCCACGAACCGCGGCGCCAGACGGCTGCTCACCGCCAGCATCACGGCATCGGCCAGCGCAGCCTGATCGGCCGCTTCCACTTTGCCTTGCTCGCGTTGCTCACCCAACCACAGGCGCCAGGTGCCCTGCCACTTGCCATCGGCTTCGCTGGCATGCACCGCCAATAGCGCGTCGGCGCCATAACGCTCGGACGCCTCGCGCAGGGGCGCAGGATCTGCACCTTCAAGATTTTTTGCGGTTGCCACCAATTGTTCATTGAGATCAGCCAGCGGCAGACGCAATGGCAGCCCACGGTGCTGGGCGGCGCGACGCAGCGGCACTGCACTGTTCTGGCCATCGCCGACCAGGCTTGAGCCTTCGGTGCTGTCGTTCAACCACCAGCCGAGGATCGAAGGCCGGTTGTTGCCCCACAGTGCCAGGCCAGCCTTGCGCAGGGTGCGCTCGGTACTGCCCGGGTCGAAGTCCACCAACACGGTTTCCGGCGGCCCCGCCTCGAAACCGAACTGGCTGATGATCTGTTGTGGATCCTTGCGCAGCGCTGCCAGGGCCGGGCTCTGCGCCGCCTTGGGGTCGCCGGTCAGGCGCAACACGAGGGTATCAAGGGCTTTGCCAGTAGCCTGAGTGCGAGCTTCGGCGCCCTGCCCTTCAACCGGTTCGCGCACCTGATAAAGCCCGGAGACGGTTTCGGCCTGAGCCGACAGTGCAAACAACGCAAGACAGCCAACGGCCAGGTAATTACGCAAATGCATGGAGGATTCCTGTCCTGATAATAAAGAAGCGATGCATATAAACAGATGGCGGTATGACCGCAGCAATGTGCAAAACATTCGCCCAACGCGGTCAATTTCATCTCATCGCCTTTGCTATACCTTATACAGCCTGCGCCCTGGCAACCAGTAAGACCCTGTCAAAGGCTATTTTTTTAGCCGATCAGGGCCCTGCCCGTCGGCCTGAGGATGGCCGCTACCGGGCAACCCTGATAAAATCGCGCGCCTTCGCAGACCGCTGACGGTCAGGCAGCCGGATTACCCTCCGCAATGCCTGACAGGTATCGGTCGATTCCCCTGAATCCCTCCCCCCTAAAGGCCTGGATCATGAGCAAGCAACCCTCCCTGAGCTACAAGGACGCCGGTGTAGACATCGACGCCGGTGAAGCATTGGTCGAACGCATCAAAGGCGTTGCCAAGCGCACGGCGCGCCCGGAAGTCATGGGCGGCCTGGGCGGTTTTGGCGCCCTCTGTGAAATCCCGGCCGGCTACAAGCAACCGGTTCTGGTTTCCGGTACCGACGGTGTCGGCACCAAACTGCGCCTGGCACTGAACCTGAACAAGCACGACAGCATCGGCCAGGACCTGGTCGCCATGTGCGTCAACGACCTGGTGGTCTGCGGCGCCGAGCCGCTGTTCTTCCTCGACTACTACGCCACCGGCAAGCTCAACGTCGACACCGCTGCTGCGGTGGTGACCGGTATCGGTGCAGGCTGCGAACTGGCTGGTTGCTCCCTGGTCGGCGGTGAAACCGCTGAAATGCCGGGCATGTACGAAGGCGAAGACTACGACCTGGCCGGCTTCTGCGTTGGCGTGGTGGAAAAAGCCGAAATCATCGACGGCTCCAAGGTTGCCACCGGCGACGCCCTGATCGCCCTGCCGTCTTCCGGCCCGCACTCCAACGGTTACTCGCTGATCCGCAAGATCATCGAAGTCGCCGGTGCCGACATTGAAAACATCCAGCTCGACGGCACCCCGCTGACCGAACTGCTGATGGCCCCGACCCGCATCTACGTCAAGCCGCTGCTCAAGCTGATCAAGGATACCGGCGCGGTCAAGGCCATGGCCCACATCACTGGTGGTGGCCTGCTCGACAACATCCCGCGCGTGCTGCCAAAAGGCGCCCAGGCAGTGGTTGACGTCGCCAGCTGGAATCGCCCGGCCGTCTTCGACTGGCTGCAGCAGCAAGGCAACGTTGACGAACACGAAATGCACCGCGTCCTGAACTGCGGCGTCGGCATGGTCATCTGCGTAGCCCAGGACCAGGTCGAAGTTGCCCTGAAAAACCTGCGCGACTCGGGCGAACAGCCATGGGTCATTGGCCAGATCGGCGTTGCTGCCGAAGGTGCTGCCCAGGTCGAGCTGAAGAACGTCAAGGCGCACTGATGCCAAGCACGTTCTGTGATGTCGTGGTGCTGTTGTCCGGCACCGGCAGCAACCTGCAAGCCTTGATCGACAGCGTCCGCACCGGCGATAGCCCGGTGCGGATCCGCGCGGTCATCTCCAACCGCGCCGATGCCTATGGCCTGCAGCGCGCCCGCGATGCCGGCATCGACACCGCAGTGCTCGACCACAAAGCCTTCGAGGGCCGCGAGGCATTCGACGCGGCCCTGGTCGAGCTGATCGATGGCTACCAGCCGCAACTGGTGGTGCTGGCTGGTTTCATGCGTATCCTCAGTGGCGGATTCGTGCGCCACTATCAAGGCCGCCTGCTGAATATCCATCCGTCGTTGCTGCCCAAGTACAAAGGCTTGCACACCCATCAGCGCGCCCTTGAGGCCGGTGACACAGAGCATGGCTGCAGCGTGCACTTCGTCACCGAGGAACTTGACGGCGGGCCGCTGGTCGTACAGGCAGTAATACCGGTAGAGTTGGATGACACGCCGGAACGCCTGGCACACAGGGTTCACAGCCAGGAACATCAGATTTACCCGCTGGCGGTGCGCTGGTTCGCTGAAGGCCGTTTGCGCCTCGGCGAGCACGGTGCTCTACTGGATGGCCAGCCTCTGGCGGCCAGCGGCCACTTGATTCGACCCTAGGAGATACTATGCGTCGCGCCCTGCTTCTCGCTCTTGCCGTGCTCGCACTACCGCTTCAGGCTGCAGATCTGAAACCTTTCTCGGCCAGCTACACGGCAGACTGGAAACAGCTGCCCATGAGCGGCACCGCCGAGCGCAGCCTGAAAAAGAACGCCGATGGTACCTGGGACCTCAACTTCAAGGCATCGATGATGATCGCCAGCCTGACCGAGGAAAGCACCCTGCGCCTCGACAAGGACATCCTGCTGCCACAGACCTACCACTTTGAACGTGGCGGCCTGGGCAAGGCCAAGAAAGTCGATCTGACTTTCGACTGGGGTAGCAAGTTCATCACCGGCACCGACCGCGGTGACGCCATCAAGCTGCCGCTCAACCGTGGCGTTCTGGACAAGTCCACCTATCAACTGGCCTTGCAACACGATGTCGCGGCCGGCAAGAAGAGCGTGAGCTACCAGGTGGTTGATGGCGACGAAATCGATACCTATGACTTCCGCGTCCTGGGCACCGAAAAAGTCACCACCAAGACCGGTCAGGTCGATGCCATCAAGGTCGAGCGCGTCCGCGATCCGAGCCAGAGCAAGCGCATCACCGAGCTGTGGTTCGCCAAGGACTGGGATTACCTGCTGGTACAACTGCGTCAGGTCGAGACTGACGGTAAGGAGTATGTGATCGTGCTGCAGGACGGTACGGTCGACGGCAAGGCGGTCAAGGGCAACTGATGGTTGTCTGACTGCTGGTAACACCCGAAACCCCGCCAAGTGCGGGGTTTCTTTTTACACCCTCGGTAGGAGCGGGGTTGTCCCACTATCTCAGGCTACCAGTCACATCGCATCGCGGGGCAAGCCCGCTCCCACAGAAGCCCGCTGCTACCGACATGAAAGATGTTTCATGGGCCAAGCATTTACTTAGCCAGCTAACAAATTCTATAAAAGAGACCTGCGACACGGTGCCGCAGTTAACTGAAAGTGGAGTTTGCAGATGACTGTCAAAGTAACTGAGCGCGACGAGAACAAAATGTCTTACGAAAGCCTGGCAGCAGGTCTGCGCATCTGGGATGTGCATCAACAGGACGAACTGGTGGGCATGTTCCACAATGAACACGAAGCCCACAACTACCGTATCGAACTGGAATTCCTCGAAACCAGACAGCAGCAGGAATAGCCCCGTCCAGAAAACACAAACCCCGCCGAAGCGGGGTTTGTCGTTTTTACCACATCAGGTCGTCAGGAATCACGTACGCCGCGTACGGATCATCGGCATCCGGTTCTTCCACCTGGGTGTTGAGCAGGACAATGCGCTTGGGGTCGCGCTCCTGGATCTTCAGCGCCGCTTCACGCGGGATCACTTCATAGCCACCACCATGGGCAACGATCGCCAGCGAGCCACTGCTCAGCTTGCTGCGCATCAGCGCGTTGACCGACAGACGCTTGACCTTCTTGTCGTCGACGAAGTTGTAGTAATCCTCAGTGGTCAGCTTGGGCAGGCGCGAGACCTCGATCAATTGCTTGACCTGGGCGGCACGGGCCTTCTGCTCGGCCTTCTCCTGCTGCTGGCGGTTGAGCTCCTGGTCGCGCTTGGCTTTTTCCGCCATGGCTTCCTTGGCCAGCCGCTGCTGGGTATCGTCAACTTCGACCTGGCCTTTATGCTCCAGGCGCTTTTGTTTCTTCTGCTCTTTACTGACCTGCTTGACCTGCTTCTGGTTGACCAGACCGGCTTTGAGCAATTGGTCACGAAGGGAAAGGCTCATTGTTCACTCACTTATGTGCTTCCGCTCAGCCGCAGCTGGGCAGGTTCTTTTCCTGGCGTTTGGCTTCGCCCCACAGCGCATCCATGTCTTCCAGGGTGCAATTTTCAATCGGACGCCCAGTATCGCGCAATGCCTGCTCGATAAATCGGAAACGTCGTTCAAATTTTTGGTTAGCGCCGCGCAGGGCGTTTTCCGGGTCGACCTTCAGGTGCCGGGCCAGATTGACCGTGGCGAACAACAGATCACCCAGCTCATCAGTCAGTGCTGCGTGATCGTTATCGGCCATGGCCTCGAGTACTTCGTCGAGTTCTTCGCGCACCTTGTCTAGCACCGGCAAGGCATCCGGCCAGTCGAAGCCGACCTTGGCCGTGCGTTTCTGCAGCTTGGCGGCCCGGGACAGGGCTGGCAAGGCGGCTGGCACGTCATCAAGCAACGACAGCTGCTCGGGTACACCCTTCTCGGCGCGCTCCTGGGCTTTGATTTCGTCCCAGCGCTGCTTGACCTGGGCCTCGTCGAGCTTGGGTGTGTCCAGCGGTGCGTACAGCTCCCCGGTGGGGAACACGTGAGGATGACGACGGATCAACTTGCGGGTAATGCTGTCGATCACCCCGGCAAACTCGAAGCGGCCTTCTTCACGGGCCAACTGGCTGTAATACACCACCTGGAACAACAAATCGCCCAGTTCACCCTGCAAGTGTTCGAAGTCGCTACGTTCGATGGCGTCGGCCACCTCGTAGGCTTCTTCGAGGGTGTAGGGAATGATGGTCGCGTAGGTTTGCTTGAGGTCCCACGGGCAGCCGTACTGCGGGTCACGCAAGCGGGCCATGAGGTGGAGCAGGTCGTCTAGGGTATACATCTCGGGTCTCTGCTATGGCCTTATCGCGGGGGGAACCCCCCCCCCCCAAGACGTGACTCCCCCCCTGGAGCAGGACTACGCCCCTGCTGCACGCGCTTGTGCTTCCCCCCCCCCCCCCCCCCCCCCCCCCCCCCCGCGATGGCTGTCTCAAGGCGTACGATTACGCCGCGTCTCGATAATGTTCGGCAACTGCGAAATCCGCCCAAGCAGACGCCCGAGAGCATCCAGGCCAGGAATCTCGATGGTCAGCGACATCAACGCAGTGTTGTCTTCCTTGTTCGAGCGGGTATTGACCGCCAGAACGTTGATCCGCTCGTTGAGCAACACCTGGGAAACGTCGCGCAGCAAACCCGGACGGTCATAGGCACGAATGATGATATCCACCGGATAGGTCTGTACCGGTACCGGCCCCCAGCTGACCTGGATGATCCGCTCCGGCTCGCGCCCGGCCAGCTGCAGCACCGAGGCGCAGTCCTGACGGTGGATGGTCACGCCACGACCGACAGTGATGTAGCCGACAATCGCATCGCCCGGCAACGGCTGGCAGCAGCCGGCCATTTGCGTGAGCAGGTTGCCGACGCCCTGGATCTGGATATCGCCACGCTTGCCCGGCTTGTAACCGGTTGCCTTGCGCGGTACCAGCTCGATGTGTTCGCTGCGCTCCGGCTCGACCAGTTGCTGGGCCGCATTGACCAGATGGGCCAGGCGCAGATCGCCTGCCCCCAGGGACGCGAACATGTCCTCGGCAGCCCTGAGGTTGGCCTTTTCCGCCAAGCGCTCGAAGTCCACCTGTGGCAATCCCAGACGATTGAGCTCGCGCTCAAGCAGAGTCTTGCCGGCCGCGACGTTCTGATCGCGTGCCTGAAGTTTGAACCAGTGAACAATCTTGGCCCGCGCCCGCGACGTGGTGACATAGCCCAGGTTCGAGTTCAACCAGTCGCGGCTGGGATTGCCGTGCTTACTGGTGATGATCTCGACCTGCTCACCGGTCTGCAGGCTGTAGTTGAGCGGCACAATCCGCCCATTGATCTTCGCACCGCGGCAGTTGTGGCCGATCTCGGTATGCACCCGGTAGGCGAAGTCCAGCGGCGTGGCGCCCTTGGGCAGGTCGATGGCATGGCCGTCAGGGGTGAAGACATACACCCGGTCCGGCTCGATATCGACGCGCAGCTGTTCGGCCAGGCCACCGATATCGCCCAGCTCTTCGTGCCATTCCAGGACCTGGCGCAACCAGGAGATTTTCTCCTCGTAGTGGTTGGAGCTGGATTTGACGTCGGTGCCCTTGTAGCGCCAATGCGCGCAGACGCCAAGCTCGGCCTCTTCATGCATGGCATGGGTACGGATCTGCACCTCAAGAACCTTGCCCTCAGGGCCGATCACCGCCGTGTGCAACGAGCGGTAGCCGTTCTCCTTGGGGTTGGCGATGTAGTCGTCGAACTCTTTCGGAATGTGCCGCCACAGGGTGTGGACGATCCCCAGCGCGGTGTAGCAGTCGCGCATTTCCGGGACCAGAACGCGAACCGCGCGCACGTCGTAGATCTGGCTGAATTCCAGACCCTTGCGCTGCATTTTGCGCCAGATCGAATAGATGTGTTTGGCCCGGCCACTGATGTCGGCTTTAACCCCGGTGGCCAGCAATTCGTTTTGCAGCTGATTCATCACATCGCTGATGAAGCGCTCACGGTCCAGGCGCCGCTCATGCAACAGCTTGGCGATCTGCTTGTACTGATCCGGCTCCAGGTAGCGGAAAGACAAGTCTTCCAGCTCCCATTTGATATGACCGATACCCAGGCGGTGCGCCAGCGGCGCGTAGATATCAAAGACTTCGCGGGCAACGCGGTTGCGTTTCTCGTCGTCGGCGCCTTTGACCGCGCGGATCGCACAGGTGCGCTCGGCCAGTTTGATCAGCGCCACACGGACGTCATCAACCATGGCCACGAGCATTTTGCGCAGGTTTTCGACCTGCGCCTGGGACCCCAGCACCAGTGATTGCCGGGGGCTGAGGCTGGCGCTGATGGCGGCCATGCGCAGCACGCCGTCGATCAGCTTGGACACCACCGGACCGAAGCGTTGGCCGACTTCAGCCAGGGTCACCTTGCCTTCGCGCACGGCACGGTAGATCACCGCCGCAACCAGGGAATCCTGGTCGAGCTTGAGGTCGGCAAGGATTTCGGCGATTTCCAGGCCGGCCTGGAAACTCGAGGTGCCGTCGGCCCAGGAATGCTTGGCCGGGTTACCTTTTTTCTCGATTTCCTGAGCGAACTCGCAAGCCTCCTTGAGGGCTTCACGGTCCAGCGCCAGGTCGACGCTCACCACATGATCCAGCCATGCTTCGAGATTGATACTGCCGTCGGTGTTGACCGGCTGGTGCACTCTCACCTGTACCATCTTTGTTTACCTTTCCCTACAGCGCATTCGCGATGCGCTTGATATCTCTGGTGCTGCCCCTGCCGGACCCAAGGTGCAGCGCCCAACGCGCCAGTCCCGCTAGCCCGCTTCGAATAACGCCATGGCTTCGACATGCGCCGTCTGAGGAAACATGTCGAGAATCCCGGCACATTTTAACCGGTAACCCTGCCTGACCAGCTCGAGCGTGTCGCGGGCCAGGGTTGCCGGGTTGCACGATACATACACCAGACGTTTCGCTCCAAGGTCGGCGATTTTTCGCACAACCTCGTAAGCACCGTCACGCGGTGGGTCCAAGAGTACCGCAGAAAAGCCTCCAGCGGCCCAGCCGGAGGCGGTCAAAGGCTGCGATAAATCGGCCTGAAAAAACTGCGTGTTATGCAAATTGTTGCTTTGGGCATTGGCCGCTGCCCGCTCGACCATTGCCTGTACACCTTCCACCGCCACCACTTCACGCGCCTGGCGGGCCAACGGCAGGGCGAAATTGCCCAGGCCGCAGAACAGATCAAGTACGCGCTCGTCGGCTTGCGGCGCCAGCCAGGCCAGCGCCTGCTCGATCATCGCCGTGTTGACCTCGGCGTTGACCTGGACGAAATCACCGGGCCGGTACGCCAGCTCCAGGTTCCACGGTGCCAGGGTAAAACCGAGCGTCTGACCCGCATCGACTGCAGAAGGTTCACCCTCGCCTTGCAACCATAGCTGCACACCCGCCTCATTGCAGAATGCCTGCAAGCGAGCCAGGTCGCCCTCGGCCAACGGCGCGGTATGCCGCAGCAGCAAGGCCAATGCGGTGCCGCTGAACAGCTCGACATGGCCTACCACCTGCGGTTTGCTCAGACTCTGCAAAAGCATTGGCAGGTGACGCATGATGGACTGCAAGGGTTGTACCAGTACCGGGCACTCGTCGATGGCGACGATGTCCTGGCTGGCTTCAGCACGGAAACCGACTTCCAGCTTTTTCGCCTTGGCATCCCAACGCACCGCCACCCGTGCACGGCGCCGGTAACCGAATTCGGGGCCGCTCAAAGGGGCTGCCCAACGCTCGGGCGTCACACCCGCGACGCGCTGCAACTGCTCGGCGAGCAAACGCTGCTTGAGGTTCAGTTGGTCAGCATGGGACAGGTGCTGCAGGTTGCAACCACCGCAGCGGTCGAAGTGCTTGCAGGGTGCCTCGCGGCGCTCTGGACTGGCGCTGAACACCCGTTCCAGACGTGCTTCGACTACCTTGCCGTGGGTGTTGAGCACCCGCGCTTCGACGTCCTCGTCTGCCAAAGCACCGCTGACAAACCAGGTACGACCTTCGAGAAAGGCAATGCCGCGGCCATCCCCCGCCAGACGCTCGATACGCAAGCGCTGCTTTTTACCCGTGGGAATCTGTGGCGCACGGCTGCCGCCGGCCGGCTGGAAGCGCAGGCCGCTGTTGCGTTTACTTTTGGACATCAGTTCGCCGCGTCGAAAATGCCGGTCGACAGGTAACGGTCGCCACGGTCACAAATAATTGCCACGATCACGGCATTTTCCAGTTCGCGGGACAGACGCAACATCGCCGCCACTGCACCACCAGAAGACACGCCGCAGAAAATGCCCTCTTCGCGAGCCAGTCGGCGCGTGGTCTCTTCGGCTTCGCTCTGGGCCATGTCGATCACGCGATCGACGCGATCAGCCTGGTAGATCTTCGGCAGATACTCTTCGGGCCAGCGCCGAATACCCGGAATTGCCGAACCTTCCATCGGTTGCAGACCAACGATCTGCACCGCCGGGTTCTGCTCCTTGAGGTAACGCGAGCAGCCCATGATGGTACCGGTGGTGCCCATGGAACTGACGAAATGGGTAATGGTGCCCTGGGTCTGGCGCCAGATCTCGGGACCGGTGCTGACATAGTGGGCTTCTGGATTGTCACCATTGCCGAACTGGTCAAGGACCAGGCCACGGCCGTCGGCTTGCAGTCGGTCGGCCAGGTCGCGAGCGCCTTCCATGCCTTCTTCCTTGCTGACCAGGATCAGCTCGGCGCCATAGGCGGTCATTGCCGCTTTGCGTTCGGCACTGGAGTTGTCAGGCATGATCAGGATCATCTTGTAACCCTTGATCGCCGCCGCCATGGCCAAAGCAATCCCGGTGTTGCCCGAGGTCGCTTCGATCAGGGTATCGCCCGGCTTGATCTGCCCACGCAGTTCAGCACGGGTAATCATCGACAACGCCGGCCGGTCCTTGACCGACCCTGCCGGGTTATTGCCTTCAAGCTTGAGCAGGAGGGTGTTGCTGGTTTCACCGGCAATGCGCTGCAGGCGGACCAGAGGCGTGTTGCCGACGCAATCGGCGATGGTTAGGTACTGCAAGGTCATGGCGTAGTTCGCAATCCAGACTGCGGGGGCGCCTATCATACCGGCAAACGCGGCTTGCCCATATCACGCAATGTGCGGGTGTTATACCGGCCAGTTATAACCCGGTGGGGGCGGGCTTTGCCCCGCGAGACGATGAGCCTGACAACCCGCAATCGCGGGGCAAGCCCGCTCCCACCTGCTGAACAGCGGGTAACAGAATATTCAGCCGCAGCCCTTGCCCGGTATTCTGCGCCCACAGACGCCCACCCTGGCGGGCGATGGCATTGCGGGCGATGCTCAGGCCCAGGCCGAAACCACCATCTCCCGGGCGCGAGCCGTCCAGCCGGGTAAACGGCGCGAAGATGCGTTCAAGCTCGGCTTCTGCAACCCCGCCGCCCTGATCCTCCAGCCACAGCAACCAATGATCGTCCTGACGACGTCCACCCAAACGAATCACGCCAGTAGCCGGCGAGTGACGGATGGCATTGCGCAGGATGTTTTCCAGGGCCTGGGCCAGGCTGTTGAGATTGCCCTGTACCCAGCATGAGGCGTCCAGGCTGCAATGCAGTTGCGAGGACGGCCAGGTGCTTTCAAAGCAGGCATCCTCGGCGAGCATTTCCCACAGCGCCTGGACCTGAATCGGCTCCTTGCTCATCGGTGTGCGCTCGGTATCGAGCCAGGCCAACTGCAGGGCATCCTCGACCAGACGCTGCATGCAGTCGATCTCACGGCCCAGGCGTTCACGCAACTGCCCGGCGTCCGCTTCGCCTTCGCAGGCGACACGCAGTCGGCTCAGAGGCGTGCGCAGCTCATGGGACAGGTCGCGTAAAAGTTGCTGTTGCAGAGCTACCGTGCCTTGCAGTCGTTCGGCCATGTCATCGAATGCGCGGCCCAGTTCGCCCAGCTCATCCTGGCGGCTGGTGGTGCTGCTGGCGACCCGCGCCGACAACTGATCCGCGCGCCAGGCGTTGGCCTGCTCGCGCAACTGGATCAGCGGCATGATCAGCATGCGGTACAGGCCGATGCAAAACAGCAAGGTGAACAACCCCGGAATCACGCCGTTGGTCATAAACTGCCAGAACAGACGGTAGCGGCCGGGCATCAGGCGCTCTGGCAATTCGATCACCAGTAAACCTTGCTCCGGATGCTCGACGAAGGGCACACGCATCCACGGCAAGCCGATCACCCGGCGGCTGACCGGCCAGTCGATGCCGCGCAAAAAGGTGATCTTGCGACTTTGTTCAGGGGTCAGGGCGGTGCTGCTCAGCGACTGCAGATCCGGCCCCAGCACATTCAGCCAGATACCTTCCTCGGCGGCCGTTTCGGCCATCCAGGCATCGACCCCCGCCTGCCCGTCTTGCTCCCAGGCGCGCTCGGCCGCAGCGGCATAGTCGGTCAAAGTGACCCGGGCCTGGTCAGAGAGGTAGGCGTTCTGGGTTTCCATGTGCCGGCCCCAGCTCCAGCTCAGGCCAATCATTAACAGGCAGAAACAGACCAGCAGGATCGCCAGCTTCCAGAACAGCGAATGACGATTTGGCAATTCAGTTGACCTCAGTGGCGCTGAGTACATACCCCTTGCCCCAGACCGTACGCAGCTCCCGCTCCTGATAGCCGATGGTCTTGAGCTTGCGCCGGATCTGGCTGACGTGCATGTCCAGGCTGCGGTCATGACGCGCGTAGCCGCGCTGCAGCACCTGCTGGTACAGGAAGGGCTTGCTCAGCACTTCTTCATGGCTGCGGTGCAAAATGTCGAGCAGGCGGTATTCGCTCAGGGTCAGCCCGGCCCAGCGCCCGCCGCAACAGACATCACAGGTCTGCTCGTCAAACTGCAGGGCACCCTCTTGTGGCGTGGCAGGCTCCTGGCGCCGGCGCTCCAGCGCCACACGCCTCAGGATTGCCTCGATGCGCACCTTCAGCTCGGCCATGCTGAAGGGCTTGGGTAGATAGTCATCAGCGCCGCGCTGGAAACCGGTGATGCGATCCGCCTCGGCGCCCAGGGCAGACATCATGATCACCGGTGTAGAACTGCTTTCACGCAGCTTGGCCAGCACATCCAGACCGTTCAACCCGGGTAGCAGGATATCGACCAGCACCACGTCAAAACGCGACTCGCGCGCAATATCCAAGCCTTCGCGACCATTCTTGCACCAGGTGACTTTAAAGCCTCCCCGCTGCAATTCTTCATGCAGGTAAGCACCCAGAACCGGATCGTCCTCGATGGCAAGTATGTTGGATTCGCTAATAGCTACGGGATTCATTGGCGGGTGCTAGCAATTCTCAGTTACGCGATTATTGAGTAATTGCCTGGTGCAGGCAACCCGCAACTGCTCGTCGGCACGGCGACCGAGAATTCACCTACATCAAAAGTAGATACAAATGAGTGCATTGCGCGAGAAGGCGCGGTACTTTTCCGACTTGGTCCGCCAGCAAGCTCCGACGGCGGCTTACAGCACTTGCCAGGCACAGGAGAGTTGCGTGCTGAATCGTTTGGGAATCCGCAGCCGCGTAATGCTGCTGGCATCGCTACCTGCTGGCCTGATGGCGCTGCTGTTGGGCAGCTATTTCACCTGGCTGCAGCAGAACGAACTGCAAACCCAACTGCTGCAGCGTGGCAAGATGATTGCCGAACAACTGGCACCCCTGGTGGCTCCGGCCCTGGTCCGTGATGACCCGGCACAGCTCGAGCGCATCGCCGCCCAGGCCCTGGAACAGGCGGATGTGCGCGCCGTCGCCTTCCTTGGCCCGGAGCGCAACAACCTCGCCCACGCCGGCCCGAGCATGCTCAACCAGGCACCTGCCGGAGGCGGCACCGAGTTGCTGCAGCGCACCGGCAGTGATGCCACCCGTTACCTGCTGCCGGTGTTCGGCCACCACCGCGACCTGGCCGGCGAACGTGTGCCGAACGAAGCGGATCGCCTGCTCGGCTGGGTAGAAATTGAGCTGTCCCACGACGGCACCCTGTTGCGCGGTTACCGCAGCCTGTTCACCAGTCTCCTGCTGATTTTCTTCGGCATGGTCGCCACGGTATTGCTGGCGTTGCGCATGAGCCGCACGATCAATGGCCCCATCGGCCAGATCAAACACGCCGTGACCCAACTCAAGGACGGCAACCTGGAAGAGCGCCTGCCGGTAATGGGCAGCTATGAGATGGATGAGCTGGCCGCAGGCATCAACCGCATGGCTGAAACCCTGCAAAGCGCCCACGAGGAATTGCAGCACAGCATCGACCAGGCCACGGAAGATGTACGCCAGAACCTGGAAACCATCGAAATCCAGAACATCGAGCTGGATATGGCGCGCAAAGAAGCGCTGGAAGCGAGCCGGATCAAGTCCGAGTTCCTCGCCAACATGAGCCACGAGATCCGTACACCGCTCAATGGCATCCTGGGCTTCACCCACCTGCTGCAAAAAAGCGAGTTGAGCCCGCGCCAGCTCGACTACCTGGGCACTATCGAGAAGTCCGCCAGCAGCCTGCTCGGCATCATCAACGAGATCCTCGATTTCTCCAAGATCGAGGCCGGCAAGCTGGTACTCGACAGCATTCCGTTCAACCTGCGCGACCTGATCCAGGACACCCTGACCATCCTCGCCCCCGCCGCGCATGCCAAGCAGCTGGAGCTGGTCAGCCTGGTCTATCGCGACACGCCGCTGTCGCTGGTGGGCGACCCGTTGCGCCTGAAGCAAATCCTCACCAACCTGGTGAGCAATGCCATCAAGTTCACCCGCGAAGGCACCATCGTCACCCGGGCCATGCTCGAAGAGGAACACGAGGACAGCGTACAACTGCGCATCTGCGTCCAGGACACCGGTATTGGCCTGTCCAACCAGGATGTACGGGCGCTGTTTCAGGCCTTCAGCCAGGCCGACAACTCACTGTCGCGCCAGCCGGGCGGCACCGGACTGGGGCTGGTGATTTCCAAACGCCTGATCGAGCAGATGGGTGGCGAAATAGGCGTCGACAGCACCCCGGGCGAAGGCTCGCAATTCTGGGTCAGCCTGCGCCTGCCCAAGGCCAGCGACGACGCCGAGGACCTGCCGCTGCAATCGCTGGTGGAGCGCCGGGTGGCCATCGTCGATGCCCATGAACTGGCACGCCAGGCGCTGGCACACCAACTGGAAGATTGCGGCCTGCGGGTAACCGCGTTCAATTCGATCGACCCACTGCTGCATGCCGTGGCAGCAGCGCGCATGGCGGGCGAACCGTTCACCCTGGCCGTTCTGGGGGTCAACCTCGACAGCGTCTCGCCGGAACGCCTCGGCCAGTACATTCAGCAACTGGAGCGCCTGGACTGCCAGGCGCTGGTGCTCTGCCCTACTACAGAACAGGCGCTCTACCACCCTTACCTGCCCAACGCCCATGGCCAGCTACAAGCCAAACCAGCGTGCACGCGCAAATTGCGCCGGGCTTTGCTGGAACTGGTCCAGCCACGGCGCACGGTCAGCGAAGCCAAGGTCAGCAGCGACCAGCCGCTGCCGAAAGTGCTCTGCGTCGACGACAACCCGGCCAACCTGTTGCTGGTGCAAACCCTGCTCGAAGACCTCGGTGCTGAAGTGCTGGCGGTCGACAGCGGCTATGCCGCCGTCCAGGCGGTACAGGATGAACGCTTCGACCTGGTGCTGATGGACGTGCAAATGCCAGGCATGGACGGTCGCGAGTGCACCGAGCAGATTCGCCAGTGGGAAAGCAGCCAGAGCGGCGCACCACTGCCGATCGTTGCCCTCACCGCCCACGCCATGGCCAACGAAAAACGCGCCCTGCTGCACAGCGGCATGGACGACTACCTGACCAAACCGATCAGCGAGCGCCAGCTGGCCCAAGTGGTACTGAAATGGACCGGCCTGAACCTGACGCCGGCGCACAACGAGCGTATGCCCGAGCGCATTGCCAACAGCAGTGAACTCAAGGTCCTCGACCCGGAAGAAGGCCTACGCCTGGCAGCCGGTAAACCGGACCTGGCCGCCGACATGCTGGCCATGTTGCTGGCATCGCTGGAGGCCGACCGCGAGGCGATCCGCGCCGCCCGCGAAGCCTCTGACCGCAACGGCATGATCGAGCGCGTACATCGTCTCAATGGCGCCTCGCGTTACTGTGGGGTGCCGCAACTGCGCGCAGCCTGCCAACGTAGCGAAACCCTGCTCAAACAGAATGACCCGGAAGCACCGCGTGCCCTCGACGAACTGGACCGGGCCATCATCCGCCTCACCGCCCAGGCGCGTCTGAGCGCCTGACCTGAAGCAAGGTGATCAACAGCCCCCACGGTTAGACTTTCCGGCAATCGACTCAGGAAGACCTCATGCGCGTATTGTTTTTCAGCAGCCAGACCTACGATCAGGACAGTTTCAACAACGAGCCGGCGAGCCATAGCCTGGAACTGCACTTTCAGCCAGCGCGCCTGAACGAAGACACCGCAGCGCTGGCCAGCGGTCATGAAGTGGTCTGCGCATTCATCAACGATGACCTCAATGCCACCGTGCTCAAACGCCTTGCCGCCGGCGGTACGCGCCTGATCGCCCTGCGCTCGGCCGGCTACAACCATGTCGACCTTGCCGCAGCGAAAAGCCTGGGCCTGGCGGTGGTTCGTGTACCGGCCTATTCGCCGCATGCCGTGGCGGAACATGCCGTCGCCTTGATCCTGGCCCTCAACCGTCGCCTGCACCGCGCCTACAACCGCACCCGCGAAGGCAACTTCAGCCTGCACGGGCTGACCGGCTTCGACCTGCATGGCAAAACCGTCGGGGTGGTCGGCACTGGCCAGATCGGTGCTGCCTTCGCCCGCATCATGGCCGGTTTCGGCTGCCAGCTGCTGGCGTACGATCCTTACCCCAACCCGGAGTTGCTGGCCCTGGGCGCGCGTTATATGGAATTGCCGGAGCTGCTGCGCCAGGCACAGATCATCAGTCTGCACTGCCCCCTGACCGAACACACCCGCCACCTGATCAACCCGCAGAGCCTTTCGCAACTGCAGCCCGGCGCCATGCTGATCAATACCGGCCGTGGTGCACTGATCGATACACCGGCGCTGATCGAGGCCTTGAAGGACGGCCAACTGGGCTACCTCGGCCTGGATGTCTATGAGGAAGAAGCCCAGCTGTTCTTCGAAGACCGCTCCGACCTGCCGCTGCAGGACGACGTGCTGGCGCGCCTGCTGACCTTCCCCAATGTGATCGTTACCGCCCACCAGGCCTTCCTCACCCGCGAGGCGCTGGCAGCCATTGCTGCAACGACACTGGACAACATTACCCGCTGGGCGGCAGGCAATCCGCAAAACTTGGTTGAGGGTTGATGCTAGGATACGCGGCAGATTTGGAGGACCCATGGTCGAACACGATTTCCGCTACAACCTGTTTAACCCGCAACACACCCTGATCGAATGCCGCGCCCTGGTGCCAGGCCGCTATCAAGTGACCGGCAATGGCGGTTCGATTCAGAAGAACGATGTCCTGCTGGTAACCCTGAAAGGCAGCAAGGACTTGTCCATGCGCCTGACCGTGGAAACCGTACGCCACCTGATCAACCCGACCGGCCAATGGGTCGCGGTGGCCAGCGGCCCGGTATTCGGCGAACTGGCGATCCACACCTGGGAAGTCAACTGCGACAGCTGCCAGGCCAACCTGAGCTTCGAGTTTGCGGTGGATGGCAAGCTGGGCAAGAAAGCCCTGCAACCAGCCGCTACTGCACGCATCGCAGAGCTTGGCTGGACCAGCCGTGGCGATAAACACCTGTGCCCGAAATGCAAGGAGACGGCCCAGTGAAAAACCTGCTCCTCTCAGCCCTGACCGGCACCGCCCTGCTGGGTTGTGCGGCCGAGCCGATGAAGCTGGAACAAGAACGCAGCTACCTGCTGGAATGGATCGGTGAGCGTCCATTGATGGACTACAGCCACCTGACCCTGACCCTGGCAGAAGACGGCCGGGCGTATGGCAATGCGGGTTGCAACCACTGGTTCGCGCCTTACCAGCTCGACGGTGACAAACTCACCTTCGGCAAAGTCGGCAGCACCCGCAAGTTGTGTGCCCCGGCCTTGATGGAACAGGAAAAGCGCTTCCTCCAGGCCCTTGAGACTGTCCAGCGCTGGGACATCTCGCCGATCGAACAGGTGCGTTTCTGGCCTGCCGAGGGCAAGCCGCTGCGTTTCTGGCCTGAAGAAGGCAGAGACGATAATCACGAACCACCGCCCCAGGGGGAGGCCTTCCTCCCCCGCGATAAATCCAGCGCCAATCAAGCCCCTTTAAGCGCCTTGATCTTCGCGTTCAAGCCCTCAAGCGTCTGCTCACCCATCAACTGCTCGCGTACCTTGCCCTTGTCATCAATGATGTACGTCACCGGCAAGGCTTCACTGCGCGGCAGTTCATAACGCTCGGCCGGATCCTGGGCGAGCACGGTGAAACCGATCCCCAGGGCTTCAGTGGCCTTTTTCAGCTCCTCACCCTGCAAGCCGTCGAAGTTCACGCCCAGAACCTTGACGCCTTGTGCCTGCCATTGCTTGGCGGCGGCATTGAGCTCCGGTATTTCAGTCCTGCACGGGCCACACCATTCAGCCCAGTAGTTGAGCACCAGCCAGTGCCCGTCGATCTGCTCGGCTTTTACGGTCTGGCCGTTCTGGTCCAGGCCATAGTCTGCACCGCAACCGCCGAGCAACAGGCTCGCGGTGATGGCCAGTGCTGCTGCCAAACGCCTTGTCATGGGTCAATCCTTCTCGAAGATTCAAGCAAAATGCGAAGTCGCTGCGGTTAGAATAGCCGCCACACCCTGCTGGATGCGACCCGAACATGACTGACCTGACCCTCTATCACAATCCGCGCTGCTCCAAATCCCGCGGCGCACTCGAACTGCTCGAAGCCCGTGGCCTGGCGCCAACCGTGGTGCGTTACCTGGAAACCCCGCCGAGCGCCAGCGAACTCGAGGCCCTGCTCGGCAAGCTGGGCATCGGTGCGCGCCAACTGCTGCGCAGCGGTGAAGACGAATACAAGGACCTCAACCTGGCCGATCCGGCCTTGAGCGAGGCGCAACTGATCGACGCGATGGTCAAGCACCCCAAGCTGATCGAGCGACCGATCCTGATTGCCGGTGACAAAGCCGTGATCGGCCGCCCACCAGAGAAGGTGCTGGAGATTCTGCCGTGAGCGCGCCTTACATCCTGATTCTGTTTTACAGCCGCCACGGCTCGACCAGCGAGATGGCCCGGCAGATTGCCCGCGGTGTCGAAATGGCCGGCCTGGAAGCGCGGATCCGCACGGTGCCGGCGATTTCCACCGAATGTGAAGCGGTAGCCCCGGACATTCCCGACACCGGCGCGCTGTACGCTACCCTGGATGACCTGCGCCACTGCTCCGGCCTGGCCCTGGGCAGCCCGACGCGCTTTGGCAATATGGCCGCGCCGCTGAAGTACTTCATCGACGGCACCAGCAGCCTGTGGCTCAGCGGTGGCCTGGTGGGCAAGCCTGCAGCAGCCTTCACCTCCACTGCCAGCCTGCATGGCGGCCAGGAGTCGACCCTGCTGTCGATGCTGTTGCCCCTGATGCACCACGGCATGCTGATCATGGGACTGCCCTATAGCGAGTCGGCGTTGCTGGAAACCCGTGGTGGCGGCACGCCCTATGGCGCCAGCCACCACGCCGGAGCCGACGGCAAACGCGACCTGGACGCCGACGAAATTGCCCTGTGCCGCGCGCTGGGGCAACGCCTGGCAAGTACCGCCAAACTGCTGGAGAACGGCCGTGGCTAAAAAGCCCAAGGTGCTGCCCTCGATCGACTGGCTGACCCCACGCCTGCGCCTGGCCCGGGCGTTGAGCCTGGCGAGCTTTTTCGGCCTGATTGCCCTGCTGACCATCAACAATCTACTGTTCGCCGACCTGCATGGCGCACGTACCGGCGTCATCCTCGCGGTCGAGCTGGTGCCGCTGGCGCTGTTGCTGCCGGGCATGCTCCTGGGCAACGCACGCGCCCATGCCTGGACCTGCTTCGTGGTCAATCTGTACTTCATCAAGGGGGTACTGGCCGCATTCGACCCGGCGCGCGCGCTGTTCGGCTACCTGGAAGTGGCGATCAGCCTGGCGCTGTTTGTCAGTGCCTTGCTGTATGTGCGCTGGCGCTTTCAGTATGACCGGCGGTTGGCCGGGGAAGGCTGAAACCTATCGCGGGGGGAGGGAGCACCCCCCAAAAAGAGGGGGAGGTACTTTTTGGGGGGATTTTCCCCC
>NZ_JBMOWO010000001.1:0-22634 GCF_049310525.1 Pseudomonas sp. GZD-222 | reverse complement strand
ATCGCGGGGCAAGCCCGCTCCCACAGGGCTGGGGATGGCTTCTGTGGGAGCGGGCTTGCCCCGCGATCTATCTCAATGATTGACCGTGTGCGCCAGCATCACCGACAGCTGGCACAGTGGCCGGCCACTCTCGGCATGCCACTGATTGAAGGCCGCCTGCACCAGCGCCAGATCGCGCTGGCTGGTCGGTGGCTTGTCGATGATGTCCTGGGCGATCAGCGCCGCGCTCATGTCATCGGTGGGGATGAAAGTATCCTTGCCGACCATGCGCAGGAAGCGCGGTGCCGATAACCCGCCCAACTGGTTGCCATGCTTGGCCAGGTACTTCCACAGGCCGACGATATCGGTCACCGGCCAGTCGGCAATGAAAGCAGCAAAGCTGCCCTGCGCTTTTTCAACGTCGAGGATCATCTGCGCATTGCGCGGCACGCTCTTGAGCTTACCCAGGTGGCGGATGATCCGCGTGTCCTGCATCAGCCGCTCCAGATGTTCAGCGCCCATCAGCACAACCTTTTCCGGGTCGAAACCGAAGAACACCTGCTCGAAGGCTGGCCACTTGGCATCCACCAGGCTGTGCTTGAGCCCAGCGCGGAACACGCGCAGGGCCAGGGTCGAAAGGTAGCGGTCGGCGCTGATGGCACGCAGCTGCTCGGCGCTTTTCGCCTGTGGCAGGTGCGCTTCCAGGGCCTGGGCGGAGCCAAAGCGGTTCAGGCAGTACTCATGCAGCCATTGATAATCGCGCATGCCGGTCAGATGTTCAGCACGTCGAGAAAACGTGGCGGAGCGGTGTCGTCGATCTTGAGATTGACGAAGTCGAACAGGTTGCGGTCGGCCAGCTGCGACGGCACCACGTTCTGCAGGCCGCGGAAGATGCTCTCGGTACGGCCCGGGGTTTTGCGCTCCCACTCCACCAGCATGTCCTTGACCACCTGACGCTGCAGGTTTTCCTGCGAGCCACAGAGGTTGCACGGAATGATCGGGAATTCTTTCAGGTCCGAGTAGGCCTGGATGTCCTTCTCGCTGCAGTAGGCCAGCGGACGGATCACCACGTTACGGCCATCATCGGCGCGCAGCTTCGGCGGCATGGCCTTGAGGGTGCCGTTGAAGAACATGTTGAGGAAGAAAGTCTCGACGATGTCGTCGCGGTGATGACCCAGGGCCATTTTGGTCGCGCCGATCTCGTCGGCAAAGGTGTAGAGGGTGCCGCGACGCAGGCGCGAGCACAGCGAGCAGGTGGTCTTGCCTTCCGGGACCAGCTCCTTGACCACCGAGTAGGTGTCTTTCTCGACGATGTGGTACTCGACGCCCAGGGCCTTGAGGTAGGCCGGCAGCACGTGCTCGGGGAAGCCCGGTTGCTTCTGGTCCATGTTCACCGCGACGATCTCGAACTTGATCGGCGCCACTTTCTGCAGGTACAGCAGAACATCGAGCATGGTGTAGCTGTCTTTGCCGCCGGACAGGCAGACCATGACCTTGTCACCGTCTTCGATCATGTTGAAGTCGGTGATGGCTTCGCCAGCGAGACGACGCAGGCGTTTTTGCAGTTTGTTCTGGTTGACCGAAAGGGTGCCCATAGCGCTTGGAATCCGCGAGGTGTGACAAAAGCGGCATATTTTACGCACAAACCGCTGCCAGGCGTAGGCCAATCCGATAAAGACTGCAAGGTGATTAGCCGGGCCGCTGACAGCGCGATTTGCTCTAAAAAGCCGGCTTTGAGCGGCTAACTCCTTCCTATACTGCGACATAAGGCCACAGCAACCGTGACCTCGATCCTCTGGCCCCTATTACTTGGGGTCGCAAGCGCTCCTCTGGGGGGCGATGGCAACAACGGAAGGAGTGACTGGCATGATCCATCACGTTCTGGGGCTGTTTACCCATCCTGACCAAGAATGGAAAGAAATCCGTGGCGAGGAAGAAAGCATCAGCCACATGTACCTGACCCACACACTGATACTGGCGGCTATCCCCGCCGTGTCAGCGTTTATCGGCACAACCCAGGTCGGCTGGGTCATCGGCGATCGCGCCCCGGTCATGCTGACCCAGGAAAGCGCGTTATGGATGACCATCATGTCGTACCTGGCCATGCTGGCCGGGGTCGCGGTAATGGGCGCGTTCATCCACTGGATGGCGCGTACCTACGACGCCAATCCGAGCATGGCGCGCTGCATCGCATTTGCCACTTACACCGCAACGCCGCTGTTCGTGGGCGGCCTGGCGGCGCTCTACCCCCACCTGTGGCTGGGGATGGTCGTCGGCACGGCAGCCGTGTGCTACACGGTTTATCTGCTCTATGTCGGCCTGCCGACCTTCATGAACATTCCTTCGGATGAAGGCTTCCTGTTCTCGAGTTCGGTACTGGCGGTCGGCCTGGTGGTGCTGGTAGCCATCATGGCCTTCACCGTGATCGTTTGGGGACTAGGCGTGGGGCCTGTCTATACCAACTAGAATCATCTATTAGAAAAGCAGCAACATAGGCGCAGTAACCATCAGGCCGCCGCAAAGGCGGCCTGATGCTGTGCGCTGACAGGTGGCTCGGCAACGCCGCGACGGTTGCGGCATAATTGTCGGCCAGGAGTGTTCCCCGATATGCCCGAACTGCTCAAATCTCGCGTCGAAACCTGTTACCAGCAAGCCGAATCCTTTTTCAAACGCCCCTTCCCTCGCCCTGAAGTCAGCTTCAAGCTGCGCGGACAGAAGGCCGGTGTCGCCCATCTGCACGAAAACCTGCTGCGCTTCAACCTGCAGCTGTACCGCGAAAACAGCGAAGACTTTCTCAAACAGACCGTGGCCCACGAGGTCGCGCACCTGGTGGCCCATCAACTGTTTGGCGACCGCATCCAGCCGCACGGCGAAGAATGGCAACTGATCATGCGCGGCGTGTATGAACTGCCGCCCAACCGTTGCCACAACTATGCAGTCAAACGCCGCACGGTGACGCGCTACATCTATCGCTGCCCGTGCGCTGGCAGCGACTTCCCGTTCTCGGCGCAACGCCACAGCCTGGTGCGCCAGGGGCGGCGCTACCTGTGTCGACGTTGCCGAAGCACCCTGGTGTACAGCGGGGAGACGCGGGTGGAGTGACAAACGCATCGTGGGGCAAGCCCGCTCCCACAGGATGTTCACAATCACTGTGGGAGCGGGCTTGCCCCGCGACATGCACAAAAAAAAGCCCATCCGAAGATGGGCTTTCTCATTATCGAGCCGGGCCTTCAGCCACGCCCAGATCATCCATCGGACGGGTATCAACCAACGGCGAACCACCAGAGTCCAACTCGGTGCGCAGTTTGTCTTCGTCCAGCTCATTGACCCACTTGGCCACCACCACGGTCGCCACGGCGTTACCGATCAGGTTGGTCAGGGCGCGGGCTTCGGACATGAAGCGGTCGATACCGAGAATCAGCGCCAGACCGGCAACCGGCAGGTGGCCAACAGCGGACAGGGTCGCTGCGAGGACGATGAAGCCCGAGCCGGTCACGCCAGCAGCACCTTTGGAGGCCACCAGCAGCACCAGCAGCAGGGTGATCTGGTGAGTGATGTCCATGGTGGTATCGGTGGCCTGAGCGATGAACACCGCAGCCATGGTCAGGTAGATCGAGGTACCGTCAAGGTTGAACGAGTAGCCGGTCGGGATCACCAGACCCACCACAGACTTCTTCGCGCCCAGACGCTCCATCTTGGCCAGCATGCGTGGCAGCGCCGACTCGGAAGACGAGGTACCCAGCACGATCATCAGTTCTTCACGGATGTAGCGGATCAGCTTGAGAACGCTGAAGCCGTGAGCACGGGCGATACCACCGAGAACCACGAGGATGAACAGCACGCAGGTGACATAGAAGCAGGCCATCAGGTAGCCCAGCTGCACCAGCGAGCCCACGCCGTACTGGCCGATGGTGAAGGCCATGGCACCGAAGGCACCGACCGGCGCCAGCTTCATGATCATGTTGATGATGTTGAACATGACATGGGCAAAACGGTCGATCAGGTCCAGCAGCGGCTTGCCGTAGGCACCCAGACGATGCAGGGCGAAACCGAAGATCACCGAGAACATCAGCACTTGCAGGATGTCGCCGTTGGCGAAGGCACCGACCACGGTGTTAGGGATGATGTTGAGCAGGAAGCCCACGGTGGTCTGCTGTGCGCCGGCGGCGGCATAGGCAGCCACGCTGCTGGCGTTCAGGGTGCTGACATCGATGTGCATGCCGGCGCCCGGCTTGACCACGTTGACCACCACCAGACCGATGATCAGGGCAATGGTCGAGACAATTTCGAAGTACAGCAGCGCGTAGCCACCGGTCTTGCCCACCGACTTCATGCTCTGCATGCCAGCGATACCGCTGACCACGGTGCAGAAGATGATCGGGGCGATGACCATTTTGATCAGTTTGACGAAGCCGTCACCCAGCGGTTTGAGAGCTACCCCGGTCTCAGGGTAGAAATGGCCCAGCAGGATACCGATGGTGATCGCTACTAACACCTGGATATACAGCGATTTGTACAGTGGCTGACGCGTCGTCATGGCTATTTCCTCAAGTGTACCGGCCCGATCCTTCCCAGGACGCGAGGGGTACCTAAAGCGCGAACCCTCCTGCACTGGAGGGATTTGTTGTGTCGAGCTGCCTGGCAGAACTCTGTCAGGTCAATAGCAAGCCCGATGCCAACGTGCGCTTTAACGGTGCAAGCCCCGTATTTACGGGGGTTCTCTGCACAAAGAGGTAGCAACTATGCCGAGCGGATTGGCGGATTTCCGCCCGACATCTTTTGCAAAGGGTTTAGGATGGCGGTAATCCGCCCAAGGGATGGCGACTCAGTCCAGGCTGAAGCGAATACGAAAGGCCGCACCGCCCAGCGGCGAGTCATCGAGGGTCAGGCTGGCGTCGTAGCTTTCGATAATGTCCTTGACCACTGCCAGCCCGATGCCCTGCCCCGGGTTCTGCCGGTCAAGGCGCTCGCCACGCTGGAGGATACGTTCGCGTTGGTCCGGGGGTACGCCAGGACCGTCGTCCTCGACACACAGCTCGACCTCTGTCGGCCCGCTACGCAGGCTGATACGGACCTGGCTCAGGCACAGGCGGTAAGCGTTTTCCAGGAGGTTGCCGAGCAACTCGAGCAAGGCGCCCTGCTCCATGGGCACTACAGCCGATTCGGGAAGGTCCAGGCTGATCTTCACCTGTTTGTCGCGGTACACCTTGGCCAGAGTGCTGCACAGGCTTTCCAGCACCGGCTGCAAGGCCACCTGGTGACGCACCAGACCACTTTTGCGCAGGCTGGCGCGTTGCAACTGGTAGTCGATCTGCTGGCTCATGCGTTCGATCTGGCTTTGCAGAATGCGCGCCTGCTCACGGTCTTGGCGGCGCTGGCCCATGCTCTCACTGACACCCTGGAGCACGGTCAACGGGGTTTTCAGGCTATGGGCAAGGTCTCCCAGCGAATCGCGGTAGCGTTGCCGCTGCTCACGTTCACTGCGCAGCAGGCGGTTCAGTGAGCCGGTCAGACGCAGCAGCTCACGTGGATGTTCGGCACTGAGCCCGTCGCGGGCACCGGACTCGACATCGTCCAGCTCGCGACTCAACTGCCGCAGTGAACGCAGCCCCCAGGTCAGACCGGCCCAGAGCAGCACCAGCAAGGCCAGCAACGCCGCACCGAAGCCCAGGTACAGGCGTTCGCGCAAGCCGTCGAGGGTATGCTGGTATTCGCGCACCGGTTGCAGGGCGACGATGCTGAACGCCGCCGTCTTGCCGCCCAATAGCTTGACCTCGACGTCATAGACAAAGAACTCTTCGCCATCGGCCTGGCGAATCCGCGCAAACTCGTTGCCTCGTCCGTCATAACGCGGGGTGTAGTTGATGTTTTCATCGGCCGTAGCCCGCGAGCGCCAGACCAGATTGCCCTGGCGATCATAGATATAGCCGAGCAGACGGCTGTCCGGCAGGTTGTACTTTTCGTCAGGCAGCAGCGCGGGCATCTGCAACTGGTTGTGCTCGATGCGCGCGGCGGAAATCAAGGTGGTGACATCCGACGCCAGGCGCTTTTCGATCGATTCCTGCAAAGCCAGGCTGAAGGCCTTCTGCAAGGCCGGCAGCAGGCCGAGCATGAACAGCAAGGCCAGCAGCGCGGCTGCCAGCATCAGGCGCAGGCGTAACGAACGAATCATCGGCAGCGCTCGGTAAACAGATACCCCAACCCACGCACCGTATCGATAGGCTTGAAGCCGTTGTTGCCTTCAAGCTTGCGGCGCAGGCGGCCAACCAGCACCTCGATCACATTCGGGTCGCGCTCATCGTCATCGGGGTAAAGCTGCTCCATCAGGCGGTCCTTGGCCACCACCTGCTGATGATGGCGCATCAAATACTCAAGGATGCGGTATTCATAGGCGGTCAGCGCCAACGGCTGATCATCGAGGCTGGCCTGCTTGCGGTTCAGGTCCAGGAGCAACGGCCCCGCCGCGATGGTCGACTGGACAAACCCGCTGGAGCGGCGCAGCAAGGCATTGAGACGTGCCTCCAGCTCTTCGAACTGGAAAGGTTTGACCACATAATCGTCAGCCCCCGCCGCCAGCCCTTCGACCTTGTCCTGCCAGTTGCCCCGTGCGGTGAGGATCAGAATGGGGAAACTCTTGCCCAGGGAGCGCAATTGCCGAATCAGGTCCAGCCCGCTCATGCCCGGCAGGCCGAGGTCGATCACCGCCAGGTCATGGTTGAACTGCTCGGCCTGGTACAACGCCTCTTCGGCGTCAGGCACCGCTTCAACCACGTGTCCACTTTCGCTCAAGCGACTGTACAAGTGATGACGCAACAGCGCCTCATCCTCAACCACCAGCAGTTTCATAGGTTCCTCCCTACCCGTGCCGGAGATCCAGGCTCCGGCGCAACATCAACCCCATGCAGAATAACAGCGAACCGGCCATGCGCTTGCAGGCCGGTTCGAACATCCTCATCAGCAGGTCAGAATGCGTAGTTGGCCGACAGGTAGGTTTGCGCGCTGCTGTCCAGGCGCAGGGTGCCGACTTTCGAGCCGCCGTGCTCGGCAAGCTCGGTGCTGGCGTTGCTGCGCAGGTAACGGTAGCCCAGTTCGACCGAGGCATTGTCGGTGACTTGCTGCAGCAGGCCTGCTTGCAAACCGATCGCGTAGCCGGTGTCGGTGTCGCGGCTATAACCGGATGACTCCTGGCTGAGCTTGGTCAGGCCGGCGCTGGCACCGCCGAACAGCTTGGTGCTGGTGCCCAGCGGATAGAACAGGTCATAGCTGCCCAGCAGGTTTTCCTGACGCATCTTCAGGCCGCTGTGGTCATTGGAGACGTTGTCATAGGTGAGGTAGTAGCGGCCCTGGTCGTTCATCTGGCCAACGCGTACGCCCCAGGTTCCGTCCTTGCTGATGATACCGTCGGTGTTCAGGTGGTCGGTGTTGCTGCTCAGCAAGCCGGATTTTTTGATCTTGTCGCTGGTCTGGCCGTAGGTGACACCGGCGAACGTGGTGTCGGCGGCCTGGACGGCAGCACTGGCGCCGAAAAAGGCTACGGCGAGGAACAGGGTGTTGAGCGCTTTCATAATGTTTACTCCTGGCGAATGTGCCGTTTGGGTGTTGAAGCCAGAGTAAGCAAGTCGTCCTGAACAGCCGCTGAACCCTGCCTGAACCTGAGCTGAACAGCTGCACTGGCAAGCCCCCGACAGCCACGGCACAATAGCGCCCATGAACCGACACCCCACCTGCTGCGCCCCACTGCTGCACCACTGGCCCCTGCCGCTTGCGGTCAGCGGCGCAGAGCTGGTCAGTTGCGCCTTTGACCCTGCCCTGCTGGCCAGCGACGACTTCGCCTGTGCTGGCATCGAGCAGACACCCAGCCTGCAGCGCTCGGTGGCCAAGCGTCAGGCCGAGTACCTGGCCGGTCGCGTATGTGCCCGCGCGGCCTTGCAGCGTCTGGATGGTCGCGAGTACATCCCTGGCACCCATGAAGACCGCTCGCCGATCTGGCCCGCCGGCATCAGCGGTTCGATCACCCACGGCAAAGGCTGGGCTGCAGCCGTGGTGGCGCGCAGCAGCGATTGCCAGGGGCTGGGCCTGGACCAGGAAAGCCTACTCAGTGATGAACGTGCCGAACGCCTGGCCCGGGAGATTCTTACCGAGGCCGAGCTGCACAGGATGGACGCCGGGCAAACCGGCCTGACCGTCACCCTGACCTTCTCGCTCAAGGAAAGCCTGTTCAAGGCGCTCTACCCTATCGTCCAGCAGCGTTTCTACTTTGAGCACGCCGAAGTGCTGGAATGGTCCGCAGACGGCCACGCGCGCCTGCGCCTGCTGACCGACCTGTCGGCGCAGTGGCATAAGGGACGGGAACTGGATGGGCAGTTCTGCTTGCAGGGTGACCAGTTGCTGAGTCTGGTCAGCGTCTGAGTTTCAGCTCGGTAACGGACAGTGCTCACAGTGTCCGACCCAGTCCACCTTATAGCTGAGGCAGCAGACTCGCCGACGGCGATTGCCTGAGGCATCCAGGCCGACGGCGGCATAGAGGGGACTGTCGGGCCAGGTGAGCAAGCTGGACAATTCACCGCCATCAACCTCGACGCGCTGCAGCGCTTGATCCAGGCAATCCCCGGCATTGCCCCAGAGTATCCCCGGCGCCACCGCGCCCAACGCAGCGAGCCGCGACACCACTGGCTGCAGGTGCTGTTCGAGAATCGCCTCCAGCCCTTCACAGCCTGCGCCCTGTCCTGTCAGCGTTAATGGCAGGCCGCGGTCATCCAGTGCAATCCGGGTGGCGGCGAATACCGGCAGCACGGATCCGCCAAGCAGCGTCTGCCACACCGCTGCAAAGTAGTACTTGGACCACTGCGACACCAATACCGGGCGCTGGACGGGCATCAGTTCGGGGCCATACAGCCCAAGCAGCAAAGCATCGAAGCGTGCCGGTGCCAGTACCTGCTCAAGCGGCAGACTGGCACTCATTCCTGCTCCTGATTGCGCGGCCAGCTCAGGCTGAAGCAGGCGCCGCCCAGACGCTCACTGCGGCCGACCGAGGCGCGGCCTTTATGCCAATAGATGATCCGCCGCACGATAGACAAACCCAGGCCATGGCCACCCGACGCACGCGTGCGGCTGTCATCAAGACGGGTAAACGGGGTGAAGATCCGGTCCCAGACATCTTCCGGTACGCCCGGACCATCATCTTCAACATCGATCCGGCAGCGCTGCAGGCCCAACTGATAACTGATGCTGACCTGCGACTCGGCATGGCGCATGGCGTTGCTGACCAGGTTCTGCACCGCCCGGTGCAAGTAGCGCGGCTCGGCTTCAACCCATGGCCCAGCCTGCCCATCCGGGCCCGGTTCACCGCCCTGACACGGCCCGCGCACAACCTTGACGTCGCTGCGCAGTGGCGCCAGCTCAGTGATGACCTGGTCCAACAAGGCATCCAGGTCGACCCGCTGAAAATGCAGAGCCGGGGAGCCCTGCTCGAGACGGGCGTAGGTGAGCATCTCGTCGACCAGCTTGTCCAGGTCCTGAATATCGCCGTCCATGCCGCTCAAATACTTTTCCCGGGCTTGATCGTCACGCGCGCTGGCGAGCATTTCCAGCCCGAAGCGCAGCCGCGCCACCGGTGTACGCAGTTCATGGGAAACGGCCCGTACCAGTTCACGCTGGATCGCCAACGAGCGCTGCAAATGCTCCGCCATGCGATTGAAGGCCGCAGCCAGACGCCCGACCGAATCGGCATCATCGGCGCCCACGCGGGTTTCCAGGCTGCCCAGGGCAATACGCGTGGCGGCGGCTTCAAGGTCGGACAGGCGCCGCTCCAGCTGACGCACCAGCAAATAGACGATCAGGCCGATCAGGCACAGTCCGAGCACCGCGATCAGCGCCAGCAGTTGTGGCGGATAGGGGTTCATCTGGTAGAGCGGGCCGATCTCCAGCACCCAGGGCGTACCGACCATACCGGCGACCACGCGGATCGAGTCGCCATCCTTGCCCAGAGCCATCACGGTATCGCCTTCATCGACACGCCGGCGCTGGTCCTCGTCCATGTTGGTCTGTTCGATGCGCCGTAGACTCAGGTCGAAACCGAACCCCTTGCTTTGCTTGATCTCGGCCAGACGCCGGGGTTGCTCACCGATCGGGTAGCGCACCAGTTCATCGGCCAGCAGGTAAATCGTTGCCCGCGCCAGCTGTTCGCTGATCTGCTCGACCTCGCCGACCAGCAGCAGATCTTCGGTACCGATCTGACGCATGACCCGGGCCGCATGGGGACCGGTCTTTTCCACCAGCACCTGGCCACGCTGCAGCTGGCTGCGCTGACCGCCATCCAGGCCAGCGGCGGCCATGGATTGCAACTCCAGCGGAATGCCCAGCAAGCGTTCCCAGATCAATAGATTGCGCTTGCGCTCAACCTCGCCCAGCGCCACCAGGTTGTCGGCCATCAGGGTGAACGTACCGTGGGCCAGGCGCTCGCGGTACTGAGCGGCGCGTACCTCGTTAAGCAGGTGCACACTCAACACCCCGAGCACAGCCACCAGCACCAGGGCGGCGAGCATGCCGCCATAAATGCGCAGGAAAATCGAATTCATTGCGCCTGGTCCAGGGCCTCAGCCGCCTCGCGCACGAACAGGTAGCCTTTGCTGCGGATGGTCTTGATCATCCGTGGGTGTTCAGGATCGTCACCTATTTTCGGGCGAATCCTGGAAATACGCACATCTATGGAGCGGTCCAGGCCGTCATAGCCCACCCCGCGCAGGGAGGTGAAGATCTCTTCACGGGACAGGGTACGTCCGGCGTTGCTGACCAATAGCCACAGCAAGTCGAACTCTGCACTGGTCAACTCGATACCGTTATCCCGAAGCCAGGCTTCACGCAGGATATTGTCCACCCGTAACGGGCCGAACTGCAGGCACTGCACCGGCTCGCTTTCAGTGGCGGGCTCACGGCGGCGCAGCAGCGCGGTGATACGCGCCAGCAACAGGCGTGGGCGCACTGGTTTGCAAACGTAATCGTCGGCGCCCAGATCCAGGCCCTGAACCTGATCGAGATCGTCGCTGCGCGCGGTAAGTATGAGGATCGGACCAGCAAATTGCTGGCGCACCTTGCGGCAGATGCTCAGGCCGTCTTCGCCGGGCAGCATCAGGTCGAGAATGACCAGGTCCGGCTGCTCGGCAATAATCCGCGCCGCCGCCTTGGCACCGTCACCTTCGACCTGGACATCAAAGCCGTTGGCCTGCAGGTACTCACGGGTCAGATCGGCCAAACGCTGGTCATCCTCGACGATCAACACCTGACTGCGCTGCTGCTCCACGGTTCACCTCTACAGCTTGTTTTTATTAAAGCGTGCCCTGGGTGGTGGTTCACCAAAAGGCAACATCGGCCCCGGATACTACGTCGAGCACCGTCGCCTGCCAACCATCGCCACAAGTGGCAATAAACCACAGGGTAGATTGTTCGGAAGGCTGTCGGATTTGTGGTAGGGTGCGCGCCGCAAAATGTGCGGCAAGATAACCTTGGTGAGTGAAAAAAAGGGTGACAGACGGTCATCTGGCGCTAAGACACGGCCTACAAGGCCTTAGGCAAAATCACTCACAAACTACCCACAAGTTATCCACAGAGCACGACCTTGCAATACCCCCGCGACCGCATTATCTTGTATCCCTATCGCAACAAAACACTACATCTTGGGTTTTGAAGAGATTCCCAAGCACAAGTCGAGCAAAAAACTCAAGCCCTGATTCAGTGCTTTTTTGCTTGAACTTTAGAAACATTCAGCAGCCAAACCGCTCCTGCGGAGGCGTCCGTTGCAAACCCTCGGAGGGTGTTGTTTCGGGTACGGGTGTTGCAAGCCATAGGCACACCGTACAGCAACAGTTTTGAGTCGTAGATTCAGAACCTTTGACTTCGGCCAGGGAGCGGCAAGTAATTGCCCCTTTATTCCTGCTCTGTCCCGAAGTGAGTATGCCCGGCCTGTCCGGCATGCCGGAACGTCGTGTTCCCGTGTGTCGTCAGCGTCGGTTGTTGAGCTTTCGGACGGAACGGCTGGCGCCCACAAAGCGCCTAAACAAACATAGAGAACGTGGAGACACCCATGCAAACCGACACAACTCGCGAGAACCCGCTGGCTTTGGCGCCGCAGGCCGCTGATTCGAATCAGGATCTGGCTGCTACCGCCCCAGGCCAACTGCGTGTGATCAAGCGCAATGGCACTGTCGTCGCCTACACCGACGACAAGATCACCGTGGCCATCACCAAGGCGTTCCTCGCAGTTGAAGGCGGCACCGCCGCTGCCTCGTCGCGTATCCACGACACCGTTGCCCGCCTGACCGAACAGGTTACCGCGACCTTCAAGCGTCGCATGCCATCGGGCGGCACTATCCACATCGAAGAGATCCAGGACCAGGTCGAACTGGCCCTGATGCGTGCCGGCGAGCAGAAAGTTGCCCGCGACTACGTGATCTACCGCGACCAGCGCGCCAAAGAGCGTGCTACCCGTGTTCACGCCGAAGACGCCAACGTACAGCCGCACCCAAGCATCCGCATCACCCTGGCTGACGGCAGCTTCGCACCACTGGACATGAACCGTCTGAACACCATCATCACCGAGGCCTGCGAAGGCCTGGCCGAAGTCGATGGCGACCTGATCCAGCGCGAAACCCTGAAGAACCTCTATGACGGCGTGGCCATCAAGGACGTCAACACCGCCCTGGTGATGACCGCCCGTACCCTGGTCGAGCGCGAGCCGAACTACTCGTTCGTCACCGCCCGCCTGCTGATGGACACCCTGCGTGCCGAAGGCCTGGGCTTCCTCGGCGTGGCCGACAGCGCCACCCACCACGAAATGGCCGAGCTGTACGCCAAGGCCCTGCCGGCCTACGTTGCCAAAGGCGTCGAGTTCGAACTGCTGAACCCGGCCCTGGCCGACTTCGACCTGGAAAAGCTGGGCAAGGCGATCAACCACGAGCGCGACCAGCAGTTCACCTACCTGGGCCTGCAGACCCTCTACGACCGTTACTTCATCCACAAGGATGGCGTACGTTTCGAACTGCCTCAGGTGTTCTTCATGCGTGTGGCCATGGGCCTGGCGCTGGAAGAGAAAAACAAAGAAGCCCGTGCGATCGAGTTCTACAACCTGCTGTCGTCCTTCGACTACATGGCTTCGACCCCGACCCTGTTCAACGCCGGTACCCTGCGTCCACAGCTGTCGAGCTGCTACCTGACCACCGTGCCGGACGACCTGTCGGGCATCTACCACGCGATCCACGACAACGCCATGCTGTCGAAATTCGCCGGTGGCCTGGGCAACGACTGGACCCCTGTGCGTGCACTAGGCTCCTACATCAAGGGCACCAACGGTAAATCCCAGGGTGTCGTACCCTTCCTGAAAGTGGTCAACGACACCGCCGTAGCGGTCAACCAGGGCGGCAAGCGCAAAGGCGCTGTCTGTGCCTACCTGGAAACCTGGCACCTGGACATCGAAGAATTCATCGAACTGCGCAAGAACACCGGTGATGACCGTCGTCGTACCCACGACATGAACACCGCCAACTGGATCCCTGACCTGTTCATGAAGCGCGTCTTCGATGACGGCAAGTGGACCCTGTTCTCGCCGAACGAAGTACCTGATCTGCACGACCTGACCGGCAAGGCCTTCGAAGAGCGCTACGAGTACTACGAAGCCCTGACCGAGTACAACAAGATCAAGGTGTTCAAGACCATCCAGGCCAAAGACCTGTGGCGCAAGATGCTCTCGATGCTGTTCGAGACCGGCCACCCATGGTTGACCTTCAAGGATCCGTGCAACCTGCGTTCGCCGCAGCAGCACGTTGGTGTGGTCCACAGCTCGAACCTGTGCACCGAGATCACCCTGAACACCAACAAGGACGAGATCGCGGTCTGCAACCTGGGCTCGATCAACCTGCCGAACCACATCGTCGACGGCAAGCTGGACACCGCCAAGCTGCAACGCACCGTCAACACCGCCGTGCGCATGCTCGACAACGTGATCGACATCAACTACTACTCGGTGCCGCAAGCGCGTAACTCGAACCTCAAGCACCGTCCGGTCGGCCTGGGCATCATGGGCTTCCAGGATGCACTGTACCTGCAGCACATCCCTTACGGCTCCGACGCTGCCGTCGAGTTCGCCGACAAGTCGATGGAAGCGGTCAGCTACTTCGCCATCCAGGCCTCCTGTGACCTGGCTGACGAGCGTGGTTCCTACGAGACCTTCCAGGGTTCGCTGTGGTCCAAAGGCATCCTGCCACTGGATTCGCAACAGATCCTGATCGAAGCCCGTGGCCAGAAGTACATCGACGTCGACCTGAACGAGACCCTGGACTGGGCACCAGTACGTGCTCGCGTACAGAAAGGTATTCGTAACTCGAACATCATGGCCATCGCGCCGACCGCGACCATCGCCAACATCACCGGCGTATCGCAGTCCATCGAGCCGACCTACCAGAACCTGTATGTGAAATCGAACCTGTCGGGCGAATTCACCGTGATCAACCCGTACCTGGTTCACGACCTCAAGGCCCGTGGCCTTTGGGACTCGGTCATGATCAACGACCTGAAGTACTACGACGGTTCGGTACAGCAGATCGAGCGCATCCCGCAGGAACTCAAAGATCTGTACGCCACCGCGTTCGAAGTGGAAACCAAGTGGATCGTCGACGCCGCCAGCCGCCGTCAGAAGTGGATCGACCAGGCCCAGTCGCTGAACCTGTACATCGCCGGCGCTTCGGGCAAGAAACTCGACGTGACCTACCGCATGGCCTGGTACCGTGGTCTGAAAACCACCTACTACCTCCGTGCCCTGGCCGCGACCAGCACCGAGAAATCGACCATCAACACCGGCAAGCTCAACGCCGTTTCCAGCGGTGGCGACAGCGCGCCGATCCAGGCAGCCGGCCCAGCGCCAGTGCCTAAGGCTTGCGCTATCGACGAGCCGGATTGCGAAGCCTGCCAGTAAGTCGCTAAAAGGCGCCGCCCCACCAAGGGTGGCGCCTCACGCTCCCTGTAGGAGCGGGCTTGCCCCGCGATAGCGCCAGCAGCCCCTCCTTCACAGCGTCAGACAAAAAGGTCCGGGATCCCTCGGCCCTCCTCCGCGAGGAACCACCTCCGGAAGCATTCCAAGTTTTGCGTGCACCGCAGTACCTAACCGCAAGCACCGCAACCAAGATCCATCGGCCATACTGATCATGGCCCTCAAGCAGGAGACCCACCATGCTGAGCTGGGACGAATTCGATAAAGACGAAGGCGAAGAAGCCGCCAAAGGCGCAACCGCCACTCAAGCTGCTGCCGCAGGCATCGACAAGCTTGATAACGCCGGCGGTGTAGCCGCCCTGGAAGCCCGCGCCGTGACTGCCGATGACTCGGACGCCGTCAAGCGTGCCAAGGCTGCCCTGGACCAACTCGACATCGCCGAAGGCCTGGCTGAGCTGGAAGGCTCCGCTGCCCGTGTTGCGGTTGACGAAAAGCGCATGATCAACTGCCGCGCCGACCTCAACCAGCTGGTACCTTTCAAATACGACTGGGCCTGGCAGAAGTACCTGGACGGTTGTGCCAACCACTGGATGCCGCAAGAGGTCAACATGACCGCGGACATCGCCCTGTGGAAAAACCCGGAAGGCCTGACCGACGACGAGCGTCGCATCGTCATGCGCAACCTGGGCTTCTTCTCCACCGCCGACTCCCTGGTTGCCAACAACCTGGCCCTGGCCGTGTACCGCCTGATCACCAACCCGGAATGCCGCCAGTACATCCTGCGCCAGGCGTTCGAAGAGGCGATCCACACCCACGCCTACCAGTACTGCATCGAATCGCTGGGCATGGATGAAGGCGAGATCTTCAACATGTACCACGAGATCCCGTCGGTTGCGAAGAAAGCCGCCTGGGGCCTGAGCTACACCCGCGCGATCTCCGACCCGGAGTTCAACACCGGTACCGTCGAGACCGACAAAGAGCTGCTGCGCAACCTGATCGCCTACTACTGCGTTCTGGAAGGCATCTTCTTCTACTGCGGCTTCACCCAGATCCTGTCCATGGGTCGCCGCAACAAGATGACCGGCGTTGCCGAGCAGTTCCAGTACATCCTGCGTGACGAATCCATGCACCTGAACTTCGGTATCGACGTGATCAACCAGATCAAGATCGAAAACCCGCACCTGTGGGATGCCGAGATGAAGGAAGAAGCCTCGCAGATGATCCTGCAGGGCACCCAGCTGGAAATCGAATACGCTCGCGACACCATGCCGCGCGGCGTACTGGGCATGAACGCAGCGATGATGGAGGACTACCTCAAGTTCATCGCCAACCGTCGCCTGTCGCAGATCGGCTTGAAAGAAGAGTACCCAGGTACCACCAACCCGTTCCCATGGATGAGCGAAATCATGGACTTGAAGAAAGAGAAGAACTTCTTCGAGACGCGGGTTATCGAGTATCAGACCGGTGGCGCATTGAGCTGGGACTGATCGTCCGCTCGTGTTCTCCCATAAAGAGGCTACCGCAAGGCGGCCTTTTTTTATGGCCGCGGCTTGCGATTTTCGGCCTTGCTCGGGCCTTCGGCATTGGCGCCGACGGCGAGCGTGCACTAGCGTTCACGTATCCAGCCTGCGGCAAGCACGGCGCTGGTGGTACCGATCATGCGGAGCAAACAGATAACATGCCGGATCTGCGCCCAAACCCGACGCTGAACCTGGAGTATCGTGCCGAGCGCCCGATCTTCGCGGACTTTCTGCAACAGGCAAGACGCTCGCCTGATGCAACAGCCATCAACGCTCAAGACGCCACCTGCAGCTATGGCCAGCTTGAGCAGATCAGCCAGGGGATCGCGGCATTCCTGCTGGAAAACGGTGCCAACGGAACCGACCGGGTAGTGATCGTCTCGAGCCGCTGTGCCGGGCTGGTGTATGCCATGCTCGGCGCCTTGCGGGCCGGATTGACCTTTACCATTGCCGACGCCGCGTATCCCCCTGCCCGTATCGGCCAGATCATTCGCACACTCGAGCCGGCCTTTGTCTTGCTGTGCGGTGACGCCAATCTCGAACACTCCCATGGGTTGCCACAGGTCGTCAGGGTGCCGGAGGCGCCCGCCAATTCGCTGAGGCAGTTCGCCTGTACGCAGACAGTCCTGCCGGAAGTGGACCCCGAGCGTCCGGCCTATATCACCTTCACCTCGGGTAGCACCGGCGAACCCAAGGGCATCGTGACCCATCACGCGCCACTGGTGCATTTCATCGAGTGGCATGTCCGCCGCCATGGATTTACCCAGGGCGACTGCTTTTCTCTGTTGTCGGGGCTGGGACATGACCCGGTGTACCGCGATGTGTTCACACCGCTGTCGATTGGCGCAACGATCTTCTGTCCCGCGCAGTCGACCCTGATAAACCCCGCGGCCCTGGCAGAGTGGATACACAGGCATGAGGTATCCGTCATTCACCTCACGCCGCCGCTGGGCAAGTTGATTGAAAGCGGGGCGAGGATGAACGGGCAGGTGTTCAATCGCCTGCGCTATCTGTTCTGGGGCGGGGATGCGCTCAGCCCTGCGCTGTACGAGCAGATGCGCGCCGTTGCGCCGGATGCCATCAGTGTGAACTTCTACGGTACGACGGAAACCCCGCAGGCCATGGCGTTCCATCAAGTTGATGGGCAAACCGACAATGCAGGCATCCCGCTGGGCAAAGGCATTGATGGCGCGCAATTGCTGGTGGTGAACGACGCCAATCAACTGGTCGGTGAAGGCGAAGTCGGAGAGATCCTGATCCGCAGCCCCTATCTGTCGCTGGGCTACTGGGGTGACAGCGCGTTGACCGGGGAAAAGTTCGTGGTCAACCCGTTTACCGGTGCCCAAGGCGATATCTGTTACCGCACCGGCGACCTGGGCACCTATCTTCCAGATGGCAACGTCAAGTTTCTCGGACGTGCCGACAGCCAGGTGAAGATACGCGGCCATCGCATCGAACTGGCTGAAATCGAAAGCGCTATCACCCGGCAGCCGCGAATCAAGCAATGCGTGGTACTGGCCAACCATGACGCCCCGATGATTCGACTGGTCGCCTATTGCGTGGCACAACAGCCCGTGGCGTCGGCCCAATTGCGCGAGGCGCTCGCTGGCCAGCTTCCGGACTATATGGTGCCGGCGTTGTTCGTGTTCCTCGAGGCCATCCCGCTCACCCCCAATGGCAAGATCGACAAGCGGGCGTTGCCTGCGGTGTTCGACAACACCACTGCAACCGCCGGTACCCGGCATGACTTGTCACCGCAGGCACAGAAACTGACCGAGGCCTGGGCGAAAATACTCCAGGTGCCCCACGTCGATGCCAACCTGACCTTCGTGGAGCTGGGTGGCGACTCGTTGTCCTATGTTCAGGCGTCAATGGTGCTCGAAACGCTGATCGGCCGTCTGCCGGATCGCTGGGAAACCACACCCGTACGGGAACTGGCCGAGCTGACCAAGCAGCCCAAGGCGTCAGCGCTGTCACTGCGGGCCATGGAAGTTCCGGTATTGCTGCGGGTGGTCTCCATCATCCTGATCGTCATCGGGCATTTGCATGTGTTTTCGAACTGGTTGATTGGCGGCGAGACCACGGTGCTGTTTCTGATCTCCGGCATCGCCCTGGCGAGGTTTCAGTTCAAGGCCATCGATGAGCGCGGGGACGCCCGGATGCTGGTCAAATCCGTTGCCAGCATCGCTGTGCCGACCCTGCTTTACACCGTGCTGACGCAGTGCCTGTTCGACAGGATTCACTGGCAATCGCTGCTGCTGATTTCCAACTGGTATCCGCCGGATCTCATCGGTCCTTTTTACTATTGGTACATCGAAGTGCTGGTGCAGATGCTGCTGATCATCGGGCTGGTTCTGTCGATCAAACGGGTTCGCACCGTGATCATGGCCGATCCGTTTCGCTGCCTGCTAACCGCCGCCTGCGCACTGCTGGTGGCGGATGTTCTGCTCAACCTGTGGGTGTTCGACGCTGCGCCACTGTACAACCGGGTGCCGCAGCACTACCTGGCGGTGATGGTGCTCGGCATGGCCATTCACTATGCCGAATCGACCACGCAGAAGTGGGGCGCCAGTGTGATGGCTGTGGTGGTTATCGGTGGCCTGGATACTCTGGCCATTGCCGACTTGGGCTGGCAGCAATGGTTGCAGAACAAGCACATCGATATCGCCTTGCCGGCGATACTCCTGCTGGTCTGGCTGAAATCCGTTGCCGTGCCTGGCCCTATTGCACAGGCAGGCGCACTGATCGCCTCGTCCACCCTGTACATCTACTTGACCCATTTCCAGTTCCAGTCCGTGGCCCGGCGTATCTTCGATCAGCCGGCGTTCTCGGTAATCCTCGCTATCGTCGGAGGGGTGGTGGTGGGATATTGCTGGAACAAGGTGGTTCAAATCGTACTGATGCGCTGGAACCGCAGCCGGAGCAAGCGCGGGGTGGAGGCAGTCGAGCCTGTGGCGTGAATTTGCAAATTCAGAAATGGACTACACGGCAGTGATTGACCCTCTGCCCCAACCTCCTTACGGTACTGCTTGGCGCCTAAGAAACGCTCACACAGCGGCTCGCCCGCTCCCGACAGATGCGGCATTTTTGTGCCTGTGGTTTACTGCTGCGCGCAAAAAACACTCTGTCATGTCGGGAGTGGGCTAATACAAGACCCGAAAGGGAAATATGTCCGGCCCGCTGTGTGGGGTTTCTTAGCTCCCGACACCCAGCCCTTACCAGGCTGACATCACACAGAGGTATAGGAAATGCCTACCGACGCTCACGCGCGCAGGCCTTTCGCAGACGCGGCTCGCCTGTTCAACGCTTACTGCTCCAGCCGAGGTCAGCCATGACCGAACGCTATGAACCGCTACGCTTCTCCCGCCACAACCGCCCTCTCCACGCCCTCTGGCTCGACTCCCAGGCCTGGTTCAGCGCCCGCGAACTGGGCCGCCTGGTAGGCCGCTATGTGGACGACCACATCGTGCGCAAGCTTGATCCGGATCAGCAGCGGACCCTGTCATTGTTGCGTTACGGCGAGTACCGTGAAACGGTGATGATCAGCGAGTCTGGCGCTTACACCGTGCTGGCCCATCATTACATTCCCGAGAATCGCAACCTGAGGCGCTGGCTGACCTATGAGGTGATCGCGGTATTAAGGGAAAGGCAGGATCTAATCGCGCAGGACGTTCCGCGAATTGGCCAGCTGGATTGGGGCGGACATTCGCTGAGCCTGTTGCAATGGCAGCATGAGCCGTGGATTCGCCTGCGGGATGTGCCGCAAGTGGTGTTTGAACCTGACGTCTCGGCGGATACATGCTCAACCTGGCGACAGCTAGCCACACGCAGGCTCAGGCCTTGATGCCGGGCGTACTTAAATAAGCGCATTATCGGCCCAGGGACAGCAAGGAGCACGGCATGAACCAACTCCCGGAACACCCCAGCGCCGCCACCCGGCACCACTGGCGACGCTGGCTGCCCGGGTTGCAGGTGCTGCGAAGCTACCAGATGGGCGATCTGCCGAAAGACCTGCTGGCCGGCCTGGTGCTGACCACCATGCTGGTACCGGTGGGTATCGCCTATGCCGAAGCTTCTGGTGTGCCGGGTATCTTCGGACTGTACGCGAGCATCGTGCCGCTGTTGGTCTATGCCTTGTTCGGACCAAGCCGCATTCTGGTACTCGGACCCGACTCGGCGCTGGCCGCAATCATTCTTGCCGTGGTGCTGCCATTGTCCGCTGGCGATCCTCTACGGGCCATTACCCTGGCCAGCGCAATGGCCCTGGTTTCCGGGCTGGTGTGTATTGCTGCGGGCTTGCTGCGTCTGGGTTTCATCACCGAGCTGCTGTCCAAGCCCATTCGCTACGGCTACATGAACGGTATTGCCTTCACCGTACTGATCAGCCAGACGCCCAAGTTGTTCGACATCTCCGTGCAAAGCACCGGCCCCCTGGCCGATGTCATGGAACTGGCTCACGCGCTGTTGGCAGGCCAGGCCAACTGGGTCGCCTTCGCCATCGGCGCTGCGACCCTGGCGTTGATCCTTGGGCTCGAGCGCGTCAGGCGCGTGCCGGCGATCCTGATTGGTGTGGTCGCAGCGACCCTGGTGGTGGGCAGCCTCGGCCTCGACGCCCGTGACGGCGTCAAGGTACTGGGCGCTACGCCACAAGGCTTACCCGGTTTCGTGGTGCCCTGGTTGCGCGCTGAAGACCTGGTCACGGTGCTGATCGGTGGCATTGCCGTCGCCCTGGTGTCGTTCGCCGATACCAGCGTGCTCTCTCGCACTTATGCAGCCAAGACCCGTACACCTGTCGACCCGAACCAGGAAATGGTCGGCCTGGGCGTCGCCAATCTGGCAACGGGGTTGTTCCAGGGTTTTCCCGTCAGCAGCAGTTCCTCGCGTACACCGGTCGCCGAAGCGGCCGGGTCGCGCACTCAACTCACCGGTGTGTTTGCCGCCTTGGGGGTAGCGGTGTTGCTGCTGTTTGCCCCCAACCTGCTACAGCACCTGCCTAACAGCGCGCTTGCTGCCGTGGTGATCGCAGCCGCCATTGGTTTGTTCGAGATCAAGGACCTGAAGCGCATCTACCGCATCCAGCGCTGGGAGTGCTGGCTATCGATTACCTGCTTTGTCGGCGTGGTGGTACTCGGTGCCGTCCCGGGCATTGGGCTGGCGGTTGTCATCGCGGTGATCGAGTTTCTCTGGGATGGTTGGCGTCCGCATTACACCGTGCTCGGTCGCGTCGACGGGATCCGTGGCTATCACGACATCTCCCGCTACCCCAGAGCCCGCCTGGTGCCTGGCCTGGTGCTGTTTCGCTGGGATGCACCGCTATTCTTCGCCAATGCCGAGTTGTTCCAGAAGTCTGTGATGGAGGCTATCGCCAATTCTGCGACCGAAGTGCGCCGAGTTGTCGTGGCTGCAGAACCGGTCACCAGTGTCGACGTTACCTCGGCGGATATGCTGGTGGAGCTTGAACAGTCACTGCGTGCGGCCAACATCGAACTGCGCTTTGCCGAAATGAAAGACCCGGTCAAGGACAAGCTCCAGCGCCTGGAAGTCCTCGACCATATTGGCCGGGATATTTTCCAGCCAACGGTTGGCGCCGCGGTAGATGCCTACCTTGAAGAGCATGCCGTGGACTGGACACCTTAGTGGCCAGCGAAGATGAAGGTTAGCGCCGCATCCACTGCCAACCTATGCGAAAATACCGGCGCTTTTGTTCATATGTGTGGAGATGTACAGTTTTGGTAATGCACTACTCAATCAGCAACGACTCGGTCGCTTGCGGTCGCAATGGCAATAACCTCAGCAGCACTTCTGACGCCGACCAGGTCGATTGCAAATCGTGCCAGCGCTCGCTGGTCAAGGTTGATGCCGCCCCGGTAAAGAAGGCCACTCCATCGTTGGCAGAACTGCGCAAGCAGCGCCAGGCCAGCCAGGTCAAAGCAGCGCCATTCTGCTTCAAGGCCAACTGGCGTGCACGCCTGGCCGCCCAGCCTGATCGCTGCCGCTTGCCTCGCGGTGTAGCGCCGCAGGCTTTCGTTTAAGCGTACGCAAGCCTGAGACCACCCTGCGGGGTGGTTTTTTTTGGTCTGGTGTTTTGTGGTTGCCGAACCAGTGGGCCAGTGGGAGCGGGCTTGCCCCGCGATGCGATGTAACTGACGGACCGCAAT